>NZ_CP061305.1:1933098-2089501 GCF_018687755.1 Polynucleobacter sp. JS-Mosq-20-D10 | reverse complement strand
ATTTTTGGAGGATTCATTGTAGCGATCCCATAAAGTTATCCACAAGCTGAAAAAACGTGGAAAACCTGTGGATAACTTGTGAATAACACAAAAACCCCCATATAAATTAATGGTTTACTAAAATAACACCAAATAAATAGAGAAAAATACCTATATATTCTTCTTCAGCGGTTGACCTTTTGCCGAGCAACAAGGAAAATACTGGGTTTTGCAGGATGAATCATGAAAAGAACATACCAACCCTCAGTAACACGTCGTAAACGCACTCACGGATTCCGTATTCGTATGAAAACCAAGAGTGGACGCGCGGTATTAAATGCCCGCCGTGCTAAAGGTCGCAAACGCCTCGCCGTTTAATTTAGCAGTTGAATAGCGCCAGGATTTCTGAGTTACTAAAAACACGCCCCAAGACAAGCTTGTGTTGGGGTTTGTATTTGGCATCTCTGAATCAGGGCGCAAAACCAGATTTAGGTATTGCCGTAGCCAAAAAACTAGCTAAGCGTGCGGTAGATCGCAACCAATTGAAACGCATGATCCGTGAGTTGGTTAGAAGCGCTCAAGCAACAGGCCTAAACAGCGACGTTGTAGTGAAGCTAAAAAAACCAATTGGTCGCGAAACGCGCGGCAGACTCCGATGTAAAGAAAAAGAGGGTCTGCGAGCCCAAATAGTAGGGCTAATTTAAAGTGCGTCTAGTTAACAGGCTAGGAATTAAGGTTGTGAGACTTTATCAAATAGCTCTCAGCCCCTTTGTTGGCATGCACTGTAAATTTATTCCCTCATGCTCACAATATGCCTGCGACTGCTTTACAAGTTACGGATTTTTAAAAAGCTTTAGGCTGATAGTGTGGCGTATTTTGCGTTGCAATCCATGGTCACAAGGCGGACACGACCCTGCGGTAAAACCAACATCTCATCATTAAGTGAATCCAAATGGACTTTAAAAAAACAATTCTTTGGGCTGTCTTCTCCATGTCTGGCCTGTTGTTGTACAACAACTGGCAGGTTCATGAGGGCAAGCCATCGATGTTTGGTGGGCCTATAGCAACCACTCCAGCGCCTGCTGATAAGCCTGCAACCTCAAGTAGGGCTGATGTTCCAACCCAATTGTCGAGCGCACCAGCTATTGCAATACCACCGGTTATTAATGGTGACGCAATGGCGGGCGCGGAAAAGTTCACACTACAGAATGATGTTCTTGTGTTGAAAATTAGCTCAAGTGGCGCAAATGTCGTAGATGCAAGGTTACTAAAATCTTTCACGCCAGAAAACAAACCTGTTGAGTTGTTCCAGTACACACCTACACACAAATACTTTGCGCGCTCCGGTTTGATTTCTTTAAATAGTGACCTTCCAAATCACACCAGCACCTTTAAGTTGGTTCAGTCTGGAAAAGATGAATTAGGTCGCCCATTTATTGTTTTGGTTAGTGAGCGCAATGGCGTTAAGCTTGAAAAAACCTTCATCCTTAACCCAGGAAGCTATGTTGTGGATGTTGGGCATCGCATTACCCAGGCTGGCAACAGCCCCAACCCGCTTGTTCTTTATACCGAGATTGTTCGCGATGCTTCACAAGAGCAAAAAATTGGCCCCTTTGATGGCGCCTTTTCAGCAAGCACATTTACTGGGCCAGCAGCATACACAGACAAAGAAAAGTTTAATAAGCTCGAGTTCACAGCAATAGATAAAAATAAAATCACTATCCCCACCCAGGTAGCTGCCGGTGAGCCAGCATGGATCGCAATGGTTCAGCACTATTTTGCAAGCGCATGGATTCCGGGTGATAAGGCAGTACGCGACATTTACGCTAACAAAATTGACAACAATCTGTACCGAATTGGTATGCAAACCCCGCTAGGGGTGGTCCCTGCGGGCTCTACCGTTGTAGAAAAAGCCAAACTATTTGTCGGTCCGCAAGAAGAGCGGGTGCTAGAAACAATTGCCCCCGGGTTCGAGTTGCTGAAAGACTATGGCTACTTAACTATTTTGGCGAAACCCATTTTCTGGCTTTTGGACAACATTCACTCTTATGTTGGTAACTGGGGATGGTCAATTATCCTATTGACCATCTTAATCAAGTTGGTGTTCTTCCCACTTTCAGCCGCAAGCTATAAATCGATGGCACGCATGAAAGAGGTGCAGCCCCGCCTGATTGCAATGAAAGAGCAGTTCAAGGGCGAGCCACAAAAAATGAATCAAGCCATGATGGAGATGTATCGCAAAGAAAAGATCAATCCCTTGGGCGGCTGTTTGCCAGTGGTGATTCAGATCCCAGTATTTATCGCCTTGTACTGGGTGTTATTGTCATCTGTTGAGTTGCGTGGCGCCCCTTGGATTTTGTGGGTTCATGATCTCTCGTTGCCAGACACATCCATTAGTGATTTGATTGGTTTGAGTTCAATTCCAATTGGAATTTTGCCAATCATCATGGCAGCCTCTATGTTTGTGCAAACCAAACTTAACCCAACACCACCAGATCCGATTCAGGCGAAGGTGATGATGTATATGCCTTTAGTATTCTCAGTCATGTTCTTCTTCTTCCCTGCGGGCTTGGTTTTGTATTGGGTGGTGAACAACCTGCTGTCGATTGCTCAGCAATGGCAGATCAATCAAATGTTCGGAAAGAAGCTGGTTAAATAAATTTTTAGCTACTGAAAATAGATAAGGAGTGCCCGCAATGATGACGAGAAAGCTGCCCATCATTGCGCTTGCCACCGCGCCGGGCAAAGCTGGTGTTGGCGTCATTCGTATTAGCGGGTCCCAGCTCTTGCCTATGGCTACAGCTTTATTTAATAGGGCGCTTACACCCCGACAAGCTAACTTACTCACTCTTCGAGACGCTCAAGGTGAATCGATCGACCAACTCCTTGCTATTTACTTTGCAGCACCCGCCTCTTTTACGGGTGAAGATGTTTTGGAGCTGCAATGCCATGGTGGACCGCAGCTTTTAGAGTTGGTCATGAAGCGATGTCTTGAGCTGGGAAAAGATCAAGGCTTAGTAATTGCTGAGCCTGGCGAATTTTCTTTACGAGCCTACCTGAACAACAAAATCGATTTAGCTCAAGCCGAGGCGATTGCAGATTTAATTGATGCTCAAAGTGCAGCAGCGGTACGCGGCGCAGCGCGCTCCCTGCAAGGAGCCTTCTCAAATGATATCAACAGCCTGATTGAAGAGATCACCCAGCTGCGCATTTTGGTGGAGTCCACCCTGGACTTTCCCGAGGAAGAGATTGAGTTCTTAGAGAACGCCCAAGCCCGGGAACGCCTAAGCGCCGTAATGCAAAAGCTATACGCGCTAAGGGAGGGGGCCAAACAAGGCAAGATTTTGCGCGACGGCATCCAGCTAGTTTTAGCTGGTGCGCCCAACGTTGGAAAAAGCTCCCTACTAAATCGCCTCGCTGGTGAGGAGGTCGCTATTGTTACGCCTATCGCCGGAACTACAAGAGATCGTGTCAAGGAGAGCATTACCATCGGCGGCGTCCCTATGCACATCATTGATACCGCAGGCTTACGCGAGACTAGCGATCTAGTTGAGGCAAAGGGCATCGAAAGATCATGGGAGGCAATCGGTGCAGCGGACCTAGTTATTTTTTTGCAAGACACAAGCTCTTCAGAAACAACTACTACCAACGAAATTTTGGAGCTAAAAGCCCAAATATTGAAAGCACTCCCTCCAAGGTGCCCCGTGTTGGAGGTCAACAATAAATCGGATTTGTTGGTCAACCCCACTCCTGATCAAGATGAAAGGCAACCCTTGTTTATTTCAGCCAAGACCGGCCAAGGCATTGAGGCCTTAAAACAGAAAATCCTAGAGCTGGCAGGCTGGGGCGGCTCTCAAGAGGGTTTGATTGTGGCGCGTAGGCGGCACTTAGACTGTTTAGATAGGGCCGCTACCCACCTAGATCAATCTCAACAATTTGCCGCTAATGGCAATATATCGCTGGAGTTATTTGCAGAAGAGCTCCGTTTGGCCCAAGACCAGCTCGGACAAATTACCGGGAAACTGCTCCCAGACGATCTTTTGGGCAAGATATTTGGCCAATTTTGTATTGGTAAATAAATGATTCGCACTTGGTGGGCTCACCCATAAAAAAGATGCCCAAAATGTTAAAATAATGCGATCAAAAATATTACATTTCATAGGATTCACATGACCACCAACACCAGTACCCCTGAGTACGTAAAAAACCATAAACTGATTCAATGGGTTGCAGACGTAGCTGCTTTAACCAAGCCAGACAAGATTCGCTGGTGTGATGGCTCCCAGACTGAATATGATGAATTTTGTGAATTGTTAGTAAGCGCAGGCGTGTTCAAGCGCCTCAACCCTGCTAAGCGCAAAAATGCTTTCTTAGCCCTGTCAGACCCTGATGACGTAGCTCGCGTGGAAGACCGCACTTTTATCTGCTCAGCAAATAAAGAGGATGCAGGCCCAACCAATAACTGGGTGGAGCCAAGTGAAATGCGCGCCACGCTTCAGCCGTTGTTTGATGGTTGCATGCGCGGCAGAACAATGTATGTAGTGCCATTTTCTATGGGCCCAATTGGCTCTCCAATTGCGCATATCGGTGTTGAGCTTTCTGATAGCCCATATGTTGCTATCAATATGCGCTTAATGACCCGTATGGGTAAGGCGGTCATTGATCAGCTTGGCGCCACTGGTGAATTTGTTCCTTGTATTCACACTGTTGGCAAGCCATTGGCCGCCGGCGAAAAAGACGCTGCTTGGCCTAACAATAAAACCAAGTACATCGTGCACTATCCCGAAACTCGCGAAATTTGGTCATTCGGATCTGGTTATGGTGGTAACGCTTTGTTGGGTAAAAAATGTTTCGCATTACGTATCGCATCTAACATGGGTCGTGACCAAGGCTGGTTGGCTGAGCACATGTTGATTTTGGGTGTGACATCCCCCGAGGGCAAGAAATATCACATTGCTGCAGCATTCCCATCGGCCTGTGGAAAAACCAATTTCTCCATGATGATTCCTCCAAAGGGATTTGAGGGGTGGAAGGTCACTACGGTCGGTGACGACATTGCTTGGATTAAGCCACGCAAAGACGCCGTTACAGGCAAGACACGTTTGTTTGCGATCAACCCAGAGTCTGGCTACTTCGGCGTTGCCCCAGGAACAAATCGTCAAACCAATCCAAATTGTCTCGATTCATTAAACCAAGACGTGATCTTCACTAACGTCGGCTTAACTGATGATGGTGATGTTTGGTGGGAAGGCTTGACTGATACACCTCCAGCACACTTAATTGATTGGCAAGGTAAAGACTGGACTCCTGCGGATGGTGCGGCTGGCCGTAAAGCTGCGCATCCAAACTCACGCTTTACTGTAGCCGCCACAAATAACCCAGCGGTTGATCCCAACTGGGATAACCCAGAAGGTGTAGCAATTGATGCGTTCTTGTTTGGCGGTCGTCGCTCAAACACAGTGCCATTAGTGAGCGAAGCGCGTGACTGGGTCGAGGGTGTTTATATGGCCGCCACAATGGGCTCTGAAACTACTGCTGCGATTACTGGCCAAGTAGGTGTTGTCCGTCGCGATCCATTTGCAATGATTGCATTTGCTGGTTACAACATGAGCGACTACTTTCAACATTGGTTAAATATCGGCAGCAAGCTTGCTGCTGAAGGCGCTGTATTGCCAAAGATCTATTGCGTAAACTGGTTTCGTAAAGATGAAAATGGCAAATTTATCTGGCCTGGTTTTGGCGAAAACATGCGCGTACTTTCTTGGATCTTGGGCCGTGCTGAAGGTACAGCCAAAGGTAAAGAAACCGTATTTGGTATTTGCCCAGAGCATGCTGACCTACATTGGAATGGCCTCGATTACTCGGTAGACAAGTTTGAAAAAGCCATTACTGTTGCTGTAGACGACTGGAAAAATGAGCTCGAACTTCATTCAGAGTTATTTGCGCATTTAGGCGAGCGCTTGCCAAAAGAGTTAATCGAAGCGCGCAGCAAAATCGAGAAGCGCTTAAACGCCTAGGTCGCCCCTAGAAATTTAAGAAGTCCTTTTAGCAATATCATTATTTAATGACCTTATCCCAACACCATGACATCGTGGTGATTGGGGCGGGCATAGCAGGTGCGAGCATTGCCAGTGAGTTACTTGAGCGCGGCCAAGCAGTTTGCATTCTTGACTCTGCCTCCCGTCCTGCATCAGCATGTTCAAGTCACGCATACGCCATTGCACATCCCCATGTTGGACGAGGCGCCTCCCGCTTACTACGCTTAACTCGCATTGCATTTTTGATGGCCGAGATTCGCTGGGGCCAGACTTGGAATCAGCATGGCATTTTTCAGCCAAACAAGAGAGATAAAGCTTTCAGTCGTGATGATGTCGCCACCTACCTGAAATCACTTGATCTCGATGAGGACATGGCTCAAGCACTTGATGCGGCTGAGGCATTGCAAATCTGCGGGATTAATCAAGATGGCATTTGGCTTCCACGGGGTGCGTCACTAAACTTATCTAAGGCAACACAGGATGCGCTAAAGACCCATCCAAAACTGACGTGCTGCTGGAATACTTCTGTAGCTCGATTAGAGAAAGTCAATGTGGGCTGGAAATTATTGGATCACCAGGACGAGCTAATCATGACCGCCGGCAAAGTCATTATTGCAGCAGCACTAGAAACCAAAAGCTTGGTTGCAAGCATCGATGTTCGACTCCCCTTGAGGCCAGTGCGCGGACAGCTGAGCATATTTTCTGTTGATATGACAAGCTCTTGGGCACCACAACTGCCGAGCACTGCCATAACGGGCGACGGCTATTGTTTGCCAGCCAAGAAATTACCCGATGGAAAATATCAATGGATAGTGGGATCTAGTTTTGATGAGGGCGAATCTGACCCTCAAGAATGGGACTCAAGCGATCACTTTAATCGCGAGCAGGCAAAAGGGTTATTGAATTACCCAGAGGGCGATACTGAGCAACTTCAAAAGGCGGGAAGCTTTGTGGGCATTCGTTGTGTTGCGGGCGATCGCTTACCGATCATTGGTGCACTGAGTCAGCGCCCAGGGATATTTTTAGCAACAGCCCTGGGGTCTAGAGGCGCCCTTTGGTCGGCTTTAGCGGCTAAGCTGATTACAGCTCAAGTGCTCGAAGACGACTTCGCTTTGCTGGCCCGCTTAGGTTTTGCTACAGACTTGGTGGCAGCGCTTGCACCTGCTCGCTTCTTTGCCGGAGCTTTAGCCGCAGCCCCCGCTTTGGGCGTTTTAGCTTCAAACTCAAAACCAATTTTGCCATCCGGACCCAAGGCAAGATAAGCTTTAAAGCCACGACCAGTCCGGTTAGATTTGAAGTTAGTTAGCAAATCGGTTTTGCCTTCAGTAAGCAATTTTTGAACTTGCTCAGCAGAAATTTCTTGTTGCAAAACGACCTTACCGGTTTTGAAATCACATGACTTATCTGGACCGGTGTTCCTTTCACATAAGTAGCGCATGCCATCTTCGTATACAGCACCAGAACACTTTGGACATACGCCTAAAGCTTGTCTACCGGTAAAGTCGATGGCTTCAGATTCATCCTCTTGAGTATTACCAAAATCAAACTCAAGCTTAAAGCCTGCGTTTGGATAATCAGCATCATCTTCAGGGATTTCACTTAACTTAATAATTGCTGCAAATGGCCTGCCCATCTTGCTACGGAACCCTTGCAGTGGACCAATCGTTTTTTCACGAAGCAGCTCTTCTACCTCGGGATACTCAAATGCACGCCCACCCGGAGTTTTGCTAATCGTAAATCCACACTTCTCGCATGCAAAGCGGCGATAGTTTTCTTTAACGGCGCCTTTGCAGTGAGGACACGGCGTAGACATAGTCGCATAATCGCCGGGAATAGTATCGCTGTCATACTCTTTAGCGCGCTTGACGATGCGCTGCGTCATCTGCGCAATTTCTTGCATGAAGGTATCGCGATTCATCTCACCACGCTCAATCAGGGAGAGTTTATTTTCCCAGCTACCTGTGAGATCGGGCCTTGTTAACTCTTCAACATCTAAGCCGCGCAAAAGTGTCATTAATTGGAATGCTTTGGCGGTAGGTATTAGCTCTCGTGCTTCGCGCACCATATATTTCTCTGCTAGCAGACCTTCAATAATAGCGGCACGGGTTGCGGGTGTGCCCAAGCCTTTTTCAGCCATCGCCTCACGCATATCATCATCATCTACCCACTTACCAGCACTTTCCATTGCTGATAACAAAGTTGCTTCGGTATAGCGCGCGGGCGGTTTTGTTTTTAATGGGATCGCTGCAATAGATTCATTTTGGACGGTTTCGCCTTCTTGCACCGCTACCAACTCATCATCCGCTTGATTGGATCTGCCGTATACCGTTAGCCAACCCGGTGTGACTAGTACGCGACCCTCGGTTTTAAAGTGATGTCCCGATACTTCGGTGATGCGAGTAGTGACGCGGAATTCGGCTGCTGGATAAAATACCGCCAAGAAGCGACGGACAACCAAGTCATACAGTTTTTGTTCCGGCTCACTGAGACTCTTTGGAGACTCTAGGGTCGGAATGATCGCAAAGTGATCGGATATTTTCGAGTTATCAAAAATACGTTTGTTCGGTTTAATCCAACCATATCCTGCCTTGGCTTTTGGATCTTTGGGATCACCTTGTAAGATTTGCTTGGCGAAGGAGCGATATTCCTGTGAGTTCTCAGCCAGATTTTCCATCGTCTGCTTAACAGTATCCAGATAATCTTCTGGCAGGGCCTTAGCATCAGTACGTGGATAGGTCAGCACTTTATGGCGCTCGTAAAGTGCTTGGGCCAGGCCCAAAGTATTTTTAGCAGAAAAGCCAAAGCGTGCATTTGCTTCACGTTGTAGGCTCGTTAAATCAAACAGCTGAGGCGCTAATTGAGTTGCTGGTTTAGCCTCTTCTTTGACACTCGCTTTTTTATTGCGACACGCAGCCACAATGCTTTGTGCGGCAGCTTCACTCCAAAGGCGATTCTCACGAGCATCTGGAGCTACAGCATCTTTCTTAAACTTAGGATCAAACCAGCGCCCTTCATATACGCCCGCTGCAGCAATAAATTCCGCCTTTACTTCCCAATAGTCTTTGGAGATAAACTTCCGAATAAGTTCTTCACGCTCAACCACGATTGATAGTGTTGGCGTCTGTACCCGACCAACTGTCGTCAGAAAGAATCCACCACTCTTGCTGTTAAACGCGGTCATCGCCCGCGTTCCGTTGATGCCAACTAGCCAATCCGCTTCAGAGCGGCAGCGTGCCGCATCTGCGAGAGGTTGCATATCGGTATCGCTGCGCAGGGAGGCAAAGCCATCGCGAATTGCTGCCGGCGTCATGGATTGCAGCCAGAGTCGTTTTATGGCTTGCGGCGCTTTTGCATGCTGTGCGATTAAGCGGAAGATCAACTCACCTTCTCGACCCGCGTCACATGCATTAATCAGTTCATTAATGTCTTTGCGCTTGATAAGTTTTTGCAAGACCTTTAGCCGCGATTCAGTTTTAGCAATCGGGCGTAAGTCAAAATAGGGCGGCACAACTGGTAGATTTGCAAATGACCATTTACCGCGTTTGACATCAAATTCTTCAGGTGCGGCAATTTCCAATAGATGGCCAACTGCAGAGGAGATAACAAAGTCATCGTTCTCGAAATAGTCCTCATATTTAGTGAAGCCACCCAAGGCCTTGGCAATGTCATTCGCAACGGAAGGCTTCTCCGCAATGATCAGGGTCTTAGGGTGATCAACGGCTGAAGTCTTAGGGCTATTTTTTTTGGTAGATGCTTTAGTTGCCACGCGTTTTGCCTAAATTTGAGCTTGAAATGATGGTTTTAATGGGTGAAAACGGGTGACCAATTTAAACCAGATCCTGGCCATACCATTTCCATGCCCCTTTTTTATTATTAACCGATAAATTGACAAAAGTCCAAAAACCTCATTTTTAGGGGTTTGCTAAGATCTCATTAAAGACCTTATTTTTCTAAAAATAGCGCTTTAAATGCCTTTAAATAAGGTTTTTGACCATTTTGGCAATTCCTCGAGAATGTCTTGTGGGGATTGAACTAGCTTGGCGCCTTGCTGAAGTAATTGATGGCAGCCCTTAGAGAGTGGGTTGTGTATTGACCCGGGAATCGCAAAAATCTCACGACCGAGTTCACAGCCCAGCCTAGCCGTAATGAGCGAGCCAGAACGCTCGGCCGCCTCAATCACGAGTATTCCAAGGGATAAGGCCGCAATGATGCGGTTCCTGCGTGGGAAGTGCCAAGCCTTTGGCCCCAGCCCTGGAGCTAGCTCAGACACCAAGAGCCCACTATTAGCGATGGCTTGCGCTAAGTCGAGATGCTCTTGCGGATACACGATATCTAGTCCGCTACCGCATACCGCTATGGTTCGATACCCCTGATTTGACCTAAGCGTGCCTCGGTGAGCAGCCCCGTCAACACCCCGAGCCAGCCCGGAAATAATGAGATAACCCTCCGCAGATAGGGCTTGCGCGAAACTGTAAGCATTTCTGATTCCTTCTGGACTAGCGGCACGTGACCCCACGATAGCAATCATAGGTACATTTAATAGGCGAATATCCCCATATATATAGAGTGCATTGGGCGGGTCGGATAAATCTAAGAGGCGAACCGGGTAGTCGGGGGTATTTCGATGAATTTGGATGATGTTTGGATTTTTGGGTGTGCGCATATGGCAATTTTGAGCATAGGGCTGCAAAGAACTATCGGGACAGCCTGATTACTCTGTTGGATAATTCCGATATGGCTTTATTAACCGTCCTTTGTTATCCAGACCCACGCCTACATAAGGTTGCCAAACCCGTAGCGCTGGTGGATGCACGCATCAAAAAAATTGTGGCCGATATGGCCGAGACAATGTACGAGGCTCCCGGAGTTGGCTTAGCTGCAACCCAGGTGGACATTCATGAGCGCATTGTGGTGATTGATATTTCTGACAATCAAGATCAATTGATGGTTTTCATTAATCCAGAATTGGTTTGGACAAGCCCAGAAAAAAAATCTTGGCGCGAAGGTTGCCTCTCAGTACCCGAATATTTTGATGAAGTAGATCGCCCAGCAGTCATCCGAGTCAAGGCGCTCGACATCAACGGCAAAGAATTTGAAGTAGAGGCAGATGGCTTGCTATCAGTTTGTCTGCAGCATGAGATGGATCACTTGCAAGGTAAGGTATTTGTTGAGTACCTCTCTATGTTGAAGCGCAATCGTATTTCTCTCAAAATGAAAAAGCGCGC
The DNA here is from genome assembly GCF_018687755.1 of Polynucleobacter sp. JS-Mosq-20-D10. Classification (NCBI taxonomy): domain Bacteria; kingdom Pseudomonadati; phylum Pseudomonadota; class Betaproteobacteria; order Burkholderiales; family Burkholderiaceae; genus Polynucleobacter; species Polynucleobacter sp. JS-Mosq-20-D10. The sequence continues at coordinate 2,078,259 of NZ_CP061305.1, read as the reverse complement.
AAAAGAATTAGTAGGCGAGCGCTAAGCGCCCAATGAAAATTGTTTTTGCTGGCACCCCGGAGTTTGCTGCACAAGCAATGCGTGCAATAGAAAATTCTGGCCATCAAATTGTGCTGGTGCTAACCCAGCCAGATCGTCGTTCAGGTCGCGGCATGCATCTTCAAGCAAGTCCTGTAAAAGTATTTGCACAAGAGAAAAATATTCCGGTGCTGCAACCTGAAACGCTCAAGCAGAACCATTCAGACTTGCATAAAAAAATAGCAGCGCAAGAGGCCTTTCAATATTTATCTAGCATTGATTTTGATGCAATGGTAGTCGTTGCATACGGATTAATGCTTCCGCAAGCCATTCTTGATCTCGCTGCTCAGGATGGGAGGCATGGTTGCTTTAATATTCACGCCTCCCTGCTACCAAGGTGGCGCGGTGCAGCGCCGATACAGCGTGCCATAGAAAACGGTGACACCGATACAGGTGTGAGCATTATGCAAATGGATGCTGGCCTCGATACTGGCGACACTGTTCTAGTAGGCGATCTAAAAATTACACCTCAAGAAACTAGCGCATCACTGCATGACCGTTTAGCGGCCTTAGGTGCCGAGTTGATGGTCAAGACTCTCAATGATTTAAATGAAGGCATCGCCATCACAAGAACTCCACAAGCTATAGGGGGAGTTACTTATGCAGAAAAAATATTAAAGAGTGAGGCAGAAGTTGATTGGCATTTAAGTGCTGCAGTGATCGATCGACGTATTCGAGCATTCAATCCATTTCCTGGATCCACCAGTAGTTTGGATGGTGAGCAAATGAAGTTTTGGAATTCTTGTTTGCCTAGTAAGGCGCAAATATACCAAGATACTGTCCCGGGACAGGTCTTAGATTTTAGTGGAGATGGTGTGTATGTTCAATGTGGAGATGGTGTGATTGAAATCTTAGAAATGCAAAAGCCTGGCGGAAAAAAGATTGGTGCCAGCGCTTGTTTACAGAGCTATCGTAGGCAGGAAAAAATAATGCAGTTCAAGAAAGATTAATTTGACCGATCAAAAAACACCTCGCAGTCTTCCACTATCGGAGGCAATCACCATTTCTGCGCAAGCAATTGGTGAGGTGATGGTTGGTCGATCGCTCACCGAAGTGTTAGATCAACTAGACGCCCATGAGCGACCTATTGTTCAAAGCTTCACTTTTGATGCCTTGCGTAAGTGGGTGAGATCACATCAATTCATTCAACAATTTATTCCAAAGACGCCCCCTCCAGAGGTAGAGTACTTGTTAAGTGTTGCGATTGCTTTATTTTTGCAGGGCGGATCTGCTGGCAAGGGTTATGCAGCGCATACAATCGTTGACCAAGCTGTAAAAGCTTGCAGTGAATATGAGCCCACGATGTATGCCAAGGGCCTGGTAAATGCAGTGCTTCGTAAGGTGAGCCTTGCGGTGCAGGCTGAGAACGAAAAGCCTTATCCGCCAGATCCCATTCCCATGTTTTTCCCGCCCTGGTGGCGAGCTAGCCTGAAGCGAAACTATTCAAAGGCTTGGCAAGCCATGCTGATTCAGCAGGCTCAACGAGCGCCCTTGATTTTGCGGGTGAATGTTCAACAACATACGCGCAAAGAATATCAAGAACTATTGCATCAAGCTGGTATCGCAGCTGAACCAATTGAAAGTGTTGCCGGAGTCACATTGGATTCTGCTTTGTTATTACATGAGGCGGTGCCAGTTTCAGACTTACCAGACTTTTATAGTGGCGCAGTTTCTGTTCAAGATGCGGGGGCACAAATTGCGGCTGTATTGCTGGATCCAAAACCGGGTGAGCGCATATTGGATGCCTGTGCTGCGCCTGGCGGAAAAACTGCTCACTTACTAGAGTTGGCGCAGTGCGAGATGACTGCCTTGGAGCTGGATGGTGAGCGCCTTGGAAAAATTGGTGGTAATTTAGACCGTTTACGCCTGCAGTCTGATGTCGTTCGCGTGGTGCGCGGTGATGCCTCAAAGGCAGCATGGTGGGATGGCAAGTTATTTGACAAAATTCTTTTGGATGCGCCTTGCTCAGCATCGGGCATCGTTGCAAGGCATCCTGACATTCCGTTTTTGCGGCGTGAGGCTGATATTAAGGCCTTGCAACTTAGGCAGCGTGCTATTTTGGAGCAAGCCTGGAAGATCCTGAAGATCGGCGGCACACTTTTGTATGTGACTTGCTCCGTGTTCCCAGAGGAGGGCGAAGAGCAGGCGACATGGTTTACTGCAGAACATACTGATGCATTACGATTGAGCGCACCTGGGCAAATTTTGCCTGCTGAGTTAAATGATGGTTTTTACTATGCTTTGTTTAAGAAAAATGGGCCATGAGCCAAGGCATTAAAAAATTCACCCTTGGTGTTTTCATAGCCCTGAGTCTATTTTCAGGCGCTGCAAGTGCTGAGGGAATCAAGCTCAAAACTGCTGATTTGGAGCAGGTGGATAACGATTGGCTTCTGAATGCCACATTTAAGATTGAGTTAACGCCAAGCTTAGAAGATGCTGTTCAAAAAGGTATTGTTTTATATTTTCAAGCTGAGTTTGATTTAACGCGTTCGCGTTGGTACTGGTTTGATGAAAAGCCTGCGCTTGCTCAACGATCAACCCGGCTTTCTTATCAGCCAATGACTCAGCAATACCGCATTGCTTCTGAAGGCTTTACCTTTTCTGCAAACACGATGTTTGAGGCTTTGCAGGCCGTGGGAAGCATTGGGGGCTGGAGGGTAATTGATCGCGGCCAGATTGATTCAAGCAAGTCTTACACTGCAGCGTTAAGAATGAGCTTAGATTTAGGTAAGTTACCTAAGCCATTCCAGGTAAATGCACTCAACAATCGCGATTGGAATGTCACAAGTGATTGGGTGCGCTTTCCGTTTTCACCAAATGGCCCTAACTTTATTAAGCGATGAAGATATCTTTGGACTTCATTGGGTCAAATGCGTTTGAGAAAGACGCCTGGAAAAGGCGTGCGTTGCCCACCGCAATGATGTTGATTGGCGCCTTTGCGCTTTTATTGCTAGCACTCTTATCAACCGCAACATCCAATACTGAGTTTTTTGATAACTACTTTATTTGGCTTTATGCAGCCAATGTGGTGATTGGAATTTCTCTGACCTTAGTCATTTTGACCTTGGTGATTGTGATTGCGGTCCGTTGGCGTAAAGGGCGTTTTGGAACACGCCTAGTGGCAAAGTTGGCAATGATTTTTGCCTTAGTTGGTGTTGTTCCAGGATTAATTTTGTACGGAGTTTCTCTACAGTTCGTATCCCGCAGTATTGAAACCTGGTTCGATGTTCAAGTAGAGTCCGCACTGGATGCGGGCCTTGAATTAGGGCGCGTTACTTTGCGGGTTGCTCAAGAAGAAATTCTGGCCGAGGGAAATTTTATTGCTGAGCAAATAGTCGCAGTGCCCTCGGGTACCAGTTCAGAGCAGGTTGCCGCCATAGTGCTGAAAGCCCGCAACCAATTTGGCATTCAAGAGGTTAGCCTATTTAATATTGGGCGTAGCCTGATATTGACGAGCGAGTCACGACCTAACAAATATTTTCCTGCACCTGGCCCTGACGTAATTGCAGACGCTTTTAGAAAGAAGGGCGCCACCTTTATAGATCAAATTGAAGTGGATGGTGGTCAACGCGGTTATCGAGTAAGGGCGATTGTGCCGATTGTTCGTAAAAAGCAGGCGCCCGGTAAAGATGTAGACGATAAATACTTTTTACAGTTAGTGCGATTCATTCCTGGACCATTAGCCAAGAATATTGTTGCGGTTGAGTCTGCCTATGGTGACTATCAAGAGAAGTCATTGGGCCGGACTGGTTTACGAAAAATGTTTGTGGGTACGCTGACCTTAACCTTGTTCTTTGCCTTATTTGTTGCTGTTACTTTGGCTTTAATTCTGGGTCGTCAGCTGGCCCGGCCCCTACTGATGCTTTTAAAGGGAACGCAGGCTGTTGCCCAAGGCGATTTATCACCTAAGCCCGAGTTAGATACGGGTGACGAGTTAGGAATGTTGACGCGTCAATTTAATGTGATGACCCGTCAGCTTGCTGACACTAGAACCTCCCTACAAGAATCTAAATCATTTTTGGAAACAGTATTGGGCAATTTAACTGCCGGAGTTTGTATCTTCGATAAAAACTTCAATATGGTTTCTAGTAATGCCGGCGCTGATCGCATCTTTGGGCAAGATTTAACGCAAATGGATGGGCGCCCTTTGAGTGATAGCCCTAGTCTTATCGAGTTTGATCAAGCCATTAAAGAGGGTTTTGCCACTATGAAGCTGGCTGTTGGCGTAGAGAGCGGTCAAACAGCAAAAGATAAAAATACGTCAGCGCCAGTATGGCAAAAACAGATTCAGCTGCATAGTACAAACGAGTTTGAAAATGAGCCTGGCGTTACTTTGTTTATTCGTGGAACTGAATTGACGGCAGATTTGCGCATGGTGGTGTTTGATGACATCACTGACGTAGTGAGTGCGCAGCGCTCCATTGCTTGGAGTGAGGTGGCTAGACGTCTAGCCCATGAGATTAAGAACCCACTCACCCCTATACAGCTCTCAGCAGAGAGGCTACAGCATAAGTTGGCTGGCAAGTTGAGTCCTGAGCAAGAAGAGATGATGAATCGCAGTACGGAAACCATCATTGGTCAGGTACAGGCCATGAAGCAAATGGTGAATGACTTCAGAGACTTTGCTAAGACGCCAAGTCCGCAACTGAGGCCTGTTTCGATCAATACTTTGACTCAAGAGATCCTGGGTTTGTATGAGGGCAGCCCCATAAAGACCCAGCTTGATCCATGCTGTCCAAATATTATGGGCGACCCTACGCAACTCAGGCAGATTATTCATAATCTTTTGCAAAATGCGCAAGATGCTACTCTTGAGGGTGTTCATCAATCTGATCCGGTTGAAGTAAAAACAGAGTTAGTACCTTACGGCGAACTGAATGGTGTGCCACAAAATGCGGTGCGTTTAACAATAAGTGATAGTGGTTCAGGTTTTCCAGCTAAGATATTGGCAAGAGCCTTTGAGCCCTATGTAACAACGAAGAGTAAGGGCACCGGATTGGGATTGGCAGTGGTGAAGAAAATCGTAGATGATCACGGCGCCAAAATCGAAGTCCGGAACCGCATGCAGGCGGATCAGGTGATCGGTGCGCAAGTATCAATTTTGTTTATGAATCTGGCAAAAGAGGCAGCATAAGAATGGCAAGTATTTTGGTGGTCGACGATGAGATGGGAATTCGTGAGCTTCTCAATGAGATTCTGACGGATGAGGGCCATACTGTGTATGCCGCTGAGAGTGCTATGCAGGCTCGTACAATTCGCGAACAAATGCGTCCAGATCTTGTCTTGCTTGACATTTGGATGCCAGATGTTGACGGCATTAGTTTATTAAAAGAGTGGTCTAAGACTGGCCAGCTCACAATGCCTGTGGTGATGATGTCAGGACATGCCACGATAGATACAGCCGTTGAAGCTACGCGTATAGGCGCACTTAATTTCTTAGAAAAGCCCATTGCACTCCAAAAGTTACTCAAGACGGTTAGTAAGGCCCTAGAAAGTTCACCTAAGCATGTTGAGCTCGCCGAAGAAAAAATGTCAGTGGCGACCTCATCAAGCCCAAGCCCAAAAGCGGTGGCTATTGAACAGGCTTCTCAAGTTCAGAGCGGTGAGTACATCAGCGGGATTGCAAAAACCTATTTTGATTTGCCGCTTCGTGAAGCTAGAGACTTATTCGAAAAAGCGTACTTCGAGCATCAAATGATCATCATGGGTGGCAGCATGACCAAAATTTCTGAATACACTGGCCTCGAGCGAACCCACCTATACCGCAAGCTAAAAGCTTTAGGAATCGATACTTCGCGCAATAAGACTGAACAATAGGGCGTCTTCCCATCGCTCGCCGTGAATGATTTAGAGGTTGTTGATAGAGCACACAGCATCACCGTTGCGACGGATAATAGCGCTCATATCATTTCGGAATCACTCCCATGGAAATAAAGGTTAATTTTCTCGATAAGCTGCGCCTTGAAGCCAAGTTCGATGACTTCACGGTGATTGCTGATCAGCCTATCCGCTACAAGGGCGACGGCTCAGCTCCGGGACCTTTTGATTATTTCTTGGCTTCGTCAGCCTTATGTGCTGCCTATTTTGTGAAGTTGTATTGTGATACGCGCAATATCTCAACTGAAAATATTCGCCTTTCTCAAAATAATATCGTCGACCCAGAAAACCGCTACCAGCAGATTTTCAAAATTCAGGTTGAATTACCGGAAGATATTTCTGCCAACGATCGCCAGGGTATTTTGCGCTCCATCGAGCGCTGCACAGTGAAGAAAGTGGTGCAAGCAGGCCCAGAGTTTGTTATTGAAGAAGTGAAAAACTTAGATGCAGATGCTCAAACTTTATTGACTTTAAAGCCAGATTCCAATTTGAGCACTTACATTGCTGGAAAAGATTTGCCGCTAGAGCAAACTATTGCCAATATGTCTGGCGTTTTGGCCAATCTAGGAATTAAGATTGAAATCGCTTCGTGGCGCAATTTAATTCCGAATGTCTGGTCTTTGCATATTCGCGATGCACACTCACCAATGTGCTTTACCAATGGCAAAGGCTCTACGAAAGAAAGCGCTCTTGCTTCAGCCTTGGGTGAGTATATCGAGCGACTGAGTAACAACCATTTTTACGCGGGCGCTTACTGGGGTGAAGAGATTGCCAATGGCGCTTTTGTTCACTACCCGAATGAGCGCTGGTTTAAGCCGGGCCCTAAAGATGCCCTGCCCAAAGAAATACTTGATGCGTATTGCCTCAATATTTTTAACGCTGATGGCGAGTTACGTGGGTCACATTTAATTGACACCAATTCTGGTAATAGCGAGCGGGGGATTTGTTCCTTGCCGTATGCGCGCCAGTCCGATGGCAAGACGGTGTATTTTCCTTCGAACCTGATTGAAAACCTTTATGTCAGTAATGGTATGAGCGCTGGTAATACGCTGGCTGAAGCTCAGGTGCAATGCTTATCTGAAATATTTGAGCGAGCAGTTAAACGTGAAATTCTTGAGGGTGAAATTGCTTTGCCGGATGTTCCGCAGGAGGTGCTCGTAAAGTATCCCAGCATTTTGGCCGGAATACAGAGTCTTGAAGAGCAGGGCTTTCCGGTGCTGGTAAAGGACGCTTCACTGGGCGGTGTATATCCAGTCATGTGCGTTACCTTGATGAACCCAAGAACGGGTGGAGTATTTGCTTCATTCGGTGCGCATCCAAGTTTAGAGGTGGCGTTGGAGCGGAGTTTGACTGAGCTGCTTCAGGGGCGCAGCCTAGAGGGTCTCAATGATTTACCCCCACCCACTTTTTCAAGTGAAGCAGTTACTGAGCCAAATAATTTTGTTGAGCACTTTATTGATTCGAGTGGCATCGTCTCTTGGCGTTTCTTTGGGGCAAGATCGGATTACGATTTTGTTGAGTGGGACTTTTCTGGCAAAGGTGAAAACTCGAATGATGAAGAGCTTGCCACCTTGTTCGGCATTCTTAAATCCATTGGCAAAGAAGCTTACGTTGCGGTGTATGACCAGTTAGGGGCAATGGCATGTCGAATCTTGGTGCCGGGCTATTCTGAGGTTTATCCAATTGAAGATTTAGTTTGGGACAATACCAATAAAGCATTGCTATTTCGCGCCGATATTTTGAATGTATCCAATTTAGATGATGCAAGCTTGGGCACACTGCTTGAGCGCTTAGAAAATAATGAACTAGACGAGTACGGCGATATCGCCACGCTGATCGGTATCGAGTTTGACGAAAATACGCCTTGGGGTCAGCTAACAGTGTTGGAGTTGAAGCTACTCATTCATCTTGCTTTGAAGCAATTTGATGAGGCCCATGAGCTTGTTGGTGCTTTCCTTCAATACAACGACAATACAATCGAGCGTAAATTGTTTTATCAGGCCTTAAATGCAGTGTTAGAGACGGTACTAGATGACGACTTAGAGCTTGATAACTACATAATTAACTTTCGCCGGATGTTTGGTAACGAGAGAATGGATGCTGTAGTGGGGTCCGTAGATGGAACTGTCCGCTTCTATGGTTTGACCCCTACAAGCATGAAGCTCGAGGGCCTCGATAGACATCACCGCTTGATTAATAGCTATAGAAAATTGCATGCTGCCAGAGCTAAATTGACGGGCACGACCAGTTAGGCCTTGAGACAAGAGCCTCTAGCTACGGAATATCGGTATTTATCCAAGGCCTAAGAAGAATTGACCCGATTTTCAGACGGGAACGCACTTTCATTTATAATTCCCACTCTTGGCCTGGTAGCTCAGTCGGTAGAGCAGAGGATTGAAAATCCTTGTGTCGGTGGTTCGATTCCGCCCCGGGCCACCAAGATTCAAAAAGAGAGCTTCTAGCTCTCTTTTTTCATTTCTACCCTAGCTATTTGCGTCTAAGTTAAGTAATGGTGTGCTCACCTTAGCTCCAGCATCCTTTGTCAGTGTTTAGAGCTTTTAATCTAGTGGTGGGGATTGAGAATCCTGTTTGACCGTTCTTGCTATAGATCCTCATGTCATCAAATGTCCTTTAAAAAGACATTACTCAATTAAGTTATCTCTTCCCAGCCTACCTTTAACAAGATCAATCCCGTATTTAATGACCGCCACAAATAGTATTGATCCTGCCAAGTCCCCACAGAACATGGCAATAAAATGATTCCAGCCTCCAGAATCTAAGCCTCTACTTACAAACCAAAGTTGATGTAGACCTGAACTTAGCAATGAATAAGCAATGATGATTATTAATAGATGCTTCATTGAAATATTGCTCAGGTCAGCTTGAACTTTTAAATTGTGAATAACAAAATGCCTACCTAGTAGTGGGGCTACCCCACAGATGATGGCTATTCCTAGTGTTGATGTGAGATCTAGCTCATAAAAACCAATGTAATTAATTAAGAGCGAGGCAATTGCTAATCCAATAGCGCCAGAGTAATCCAATATCAGCGTGAGAAAGATTCGCAAGCCCGCAGGTAGAAAAATCCAATTTACCCCTTTGGCCGCTTCAAGGGGTGCCGTGATAGCTTGATTGAAATAAAAGAACGCCATATATAAAGTGGCGCTCAGAATGATTTCAAAGAAAAATTGGCTAGAAGCCCTATAGCTAAGCATTTAACAATTATAAATTCATTAATGCTCGGAATACTGGTGTTTACCCTGCGGGGGGGTAAAATGATAATGATGAAACTTATAAAAACTTCCAGTTACATTCGATTTTTACAGTTCTTAGATAGCCTAGATCGGATAAATCCAGGTAAGAAGCTAGATAGCACTGAAGAGCAGATTCTGAACTATGTCAGCCTTGGATATGCTCAAGGACAGGAATTATTGGTGGGTGATTTAATTCATCTAGACCATCTTGGCTCTCAAGCTACATTACATGGTCGCCTAAAGAATCTCGTTGCGATGGGCTATGTTCAGTTGATTGAAGATAAAAATGACGCTCGAAAGAAAGCGGTGATGCCAACTGTTAAGGCTAGAAAATACTACGATACGCTCTCTACTTGTTTAGAAAAAGCATTCAAGAATAGTTAGCCTGGATAGGCATCCTCTGCCCTGGTCGATTCCGCCCCGGGCCACCAAGAATCTCAATAGCCCACTTGTTGGGCTATTTTCTTTTGGGGCTTGGCGGGGTTAGCCACCATTAGTCTCGGATATCTCCATCATGAGCCATCCTTTAAAAGGACAAATCAATTAGACATCCCTGTGTCAGTAGATGTCGTTTAAAACGACATTACACATATATACGCATATGCGTATATATAGAAATCTTACTTTCTTTGATTAAGTTTTCCCGAGCTCCATATGTCAAATTGCCGTTGCGCTTCAGCAGTGATGCCATCAATAGAGTCTTGGGGTAATTGCTTAAGGCATTCAGCTAACGCTTCGGGGCTGGGTTTTTCAGCAGGCTTGCTCTTCTTAATTTCTTGCGGCGATTTGCCATCCCAAGCAAATGGATTGCCAAACGCTGGTGTATCGGGCAGGCAATCATCTCTATAGACTGGCGCATCATTGGAGGCAAATGGCGTAAATGAAATCGTTCTTTCAAAGATGAGTGACTTACCTGTTGGTGTGGGTGGCAGAGCTGGCATAGAAGTGATGGCTTTTCTAGCAAGTTGCTCTGCCTTATCGGATGTTTTCCAAAGTGTTTCCACTTTAGCGACAGTTCCATTTGGGGCAATTTCAATTCTAAATCTCACATGGCCTTGATCAGGACCCTCCACAGCAGTCCCCATCATGCTTCGCACTTGCTGACCAAAAGTGTGACGATAGCCTTTACTATTTTTAAGTGTGTACTTTGCGGCAAACGCCCACTCCTCTGCTGTTGGGGCTGATGGCGCCACCAATGATGCTGGTTGTTTATCGCTATTTTGACTGGTGCTTAAGTCACTATTGGTTTTAGCAATAGGTTCCTCAAGCTGAACCTCAATGATCTCTGGATTTTTATCTTTGGGTTTTAAGTAGGTGAAGCCTTCATAGCTTGCCCACAGCAGAAATAGCCCTAGGTGGAGGGAAATGGAGAGCCAAATAGCCGCGGAGCGCATAGGCTGATATTTTTTTGTCAATTCGGAGAGGCTCTATTGCTGATGCGTTGTGATGACTTGGAATGCTTAGATAATGTCATGAATAGTATTTCTACTGCTTAAAAGGGCATAGAATAAAAGAAATAACGATGTAAGAGGTAATGATGGACAACAAACAGCACTGGGATACGGTATACGGCAGCAAAGCGCCAGACGCAGTTAGTTGGTATGCGCCACACCTAGAAACCTCTTTAAATCTAATTCATTAAGCCAGTACAAATAAGGGCGCTGCCGTTATTGATATTGGTGGCGGCGAATCTACGCTGGTGGATGACCTTTTGTCTGAGGGTTATGAGGACATCAGTGTTTTGGATATTTCTCAAAAAGCAATTGATGTAGCTAGGGATCGTATTGGCAAGCAGGCTGATAAGGTTCACTGGTATTGCGCTGACATTACACAGGCAACATTACCTCAAGGCTATTTTGATATTTGGCACGATAGAGCAGTCTTTCATTTTCTAACTGAAGAAGCACAACGAGCAAGATATGTAGAACAAGTGATGCGCTCAGTTAGGCATGGTGGCTATGTGGTTATGTCCACCTTTGGACCCGAGGGTCCAAAAAAGTGTAGCGGCTTAGATGTGGTTCGCTATGACTCAGAAAATCTTCATGGACAGTTCGGTAAGACATTCAATCTCATTGATAGCTCAACAGAACTTCACCACACCCCAATGGGCACTACACAGCAGTTCCTATATTGCTTTTGTAGGATGGAATAGAGTCAGACATCCTCGGGTGGTTTTTTCATTTGGACTGGAAGGGTAGACGCCATTAGTCTCAGATATCTCCATCATGAACTGTCCTTTAAAAGGACAAATCAATCCACATATTTGGGTCGGTTGATGTCGTTTTAAACGACATTACTAGTTATCTTTTGATCTATATCAACTTACAGCGTCATAGTTATTTAAATACTATTGCTTGGCAATTTAATGAGTCCATACTGAAAGGATTGCTTTAGATCATCTTCGACGGCATGATTAAAAACTATTTGGATGTTTGTCACGATGGAGCCATCTTTCATGTTTCAACTGAAGAAGCAAAGCGAGTGAAATATTTAGAGCAAGCGGTTCGTTAGGAAACAGAAAAGTTTCATGGGCAGTTCGGCAAGAGTTTCAAGCTAATTGATAGCTCGACAGTAATTCATAAAACCCCCATGGGAACAATTCAGAAGTCCATCTATTGTTTTTTTTGGATGGAATTAGGCTTCCTAACTTAGGCTTTGCTCCTTTCGACCCCTATTGCTCGAAATCTCACCCTTCTAATCTTTGTAGGAGCATTATCAAAAAGATGTACCAATTACCTAATAGCGTCATTAATGGGCCGCCAATTAAATATGACCCAGATCATTAAATTGAAGGCAATCCTAAATTCTTTTCTAGAAAAATTTCATCACCTAGATATCAGTCGCCGTCAATTAATTATTGGCTCGGCTCTTGCACTTTTATTTGGCTTATTTGTTTATGTTGTTTTAACTTCAGGCCCCTTATCTCCTACCAAAGTAACTACTATCAAAATTAGCAGCCAAGCGCTCACACCCACATTATTTGGAGTGGGTACTGTCGAGGCAAGACGATCTTATTTAATGGGGCCAGTCATTGCTGGCCGAGTTTTTAAAGTGCATGTAGATGTTGGTCACTCTGTTAAAGAGGGGCAATTACTTGCGGAGATGGATTCGATCGATTTGAATGAGCGTATGGTTGCAGTGCAGGCGCAGGTGAACGATGCAAAAGCACGCATGGTACTGGCCTCAGAAACTGCAAGACGCTACGTAGAGTTAGGAAAAAAGAATTTCATTAGCCCAATTGTTGTTGAGGGAAAAATTCAAGAGCTCGACTCAGCCAAAGCAGTTGTTCAAAAGACTAATGCAGATTTGGCAGGACTAAAGCAACAAGAGTTGAATCTGAAATTAAAAGCTCCAATAGATGGCATGATTACATCAAGGGATGCGGAGCCAGGCTCTACAGTCATTGCTGGGCAGGCTGTTTTAAAAATGATTGATCCAACCAGCTTGTGGATTAAGACGCGATTTGATCAAGGTAAATCAATGGGGCTGTCTTTAGGATTAAATGCAAATATCATTTTACGATCGAATCCACATCATCCAATCTCAGGGAAGGTAGTACGTGTTGAGATGCTCAGTGATAGTGTTGCGGAAGAGCGTATTGCCCAAATCGAAATGACTAATACTCCAAAATCTATTTCTATTGGAGAGATGGCAGAGGTAACCTTGCAATTGGCCCCAAGTGAGTCAACTCTAAGTTTGCCCAATGTCAGTATCAAGCAAAAAGGGAGCGCTACTGGCGTATGGTTATTGCAGAATGGCAAACCTCACTTTGCACCCGTGCAGATTGGGCAGATAGGTTTAAATGGAAATATAGCCATTCTGAGTGGCTTAAAGAGTGGTGACGAAGTCATTCTATATAGCGATACTGAAATCAAAGAAGGTGTCCGCATCAAGGTAGTCGATTCTTTAGTTAAAAAATTGCCATGATTAGTTTGGCAGGGCGTGACATTGCTAACTCTTGGAGTAAATTTGCGCTTACGGGTTTAGGCCTTGGACTACTCATTGGCGTTACCCTAACAATGGCGGGAGTCTATCGAGGCATGGTAGATGATGCCATGGCCCTACTTAACAATAGCGGAGCAGATCTTTGGGTTGTCCAAAAAGATACGCAAGGCCCCTATGCTGAGTCATCAAGCATTCGTGATGACTATGTAAGGGGGGTCTTGGGAATGCCCGGAGTAGCTCGAGCCGCTAACATCACTTATCTCACGATGCAGGTACGCAAAGGAGAAGGCGAGATAAGGGCGATGGTGGTTGGCATTGAAGCCCAACAAATCGGAGAGCCTACTTATTTACTTGCTGGTCGGCAAATTACCCAATCACACTATGAGGCTTTGGCTGATATTAAGACAGGCTTTCAGATAAATGATTTGATTCAAATTAAACGTCATCAGTATCGCGTGGTTGGAATAACTCGGCGTATGGTCTCTTCAGGCGGCGACCCAATGGTGTTTATACCCATTAAAGATGCTCAAGAAGCACAGTTCTTAAAAGATAACGACGCGATTCTTAATGATCGAGCAAGAAATGTTGCCAATCCCAGTCTCAATCGCCCGATCCCTGGATTATTGGATGCCATAACAGCGGCCCAGTCCACCAATCACAATGTCAACGCTATCCTGGTTCGGATCGAAGAGGGATTAAATCCAGAAGAGGTAGCTAAACCGATACGTCGCTGGAAGCATCTTGAGGTGTATACAAGGGCGCAGATGGAGGAAATATTGGTAGCTAAATTGATCGCAAATTCAGCCAAACAAATCGGAATGTTCCTAGTCATCTTAGCGGTGGTCAGCGCCGCAATTGTTGCCTTCATTATTTACACTATGACCTTGGGAAAAATAAGAGAGATTGCTGTATTGAAATTAATTGGCACGCAAAACAGCACAATTGCCAGCATGATTTTGCAACAAGCACTTGGATTGGGGCTAATTGGTTTTATTGTAGGAAAAACCTCAGCTACTTTCTGGGCCCCCTTATTCCCCAAATACGTTTTACTAGTGCCGGGAGACGCAATCATTGGATTCATTTTAGTGATGGTCATTTGTGCATTGGCTAGTACTTTAGCGATTAGAGCTGCTTTACTGGTAGATCCCGCCGAAGCGATTGGCGGTTGAGATGAGCTCTTTTAGTATTCAGTTAGAGGGGCTACGCAAAACGTATGGGCAAGGTGAAACGGCGGTTGATGCTCTTAAGAATGTCAATATGCAAATAGCGCCCGGTGAAGTAGTAGGTCTCATAGGCCCCTCTGGATCTGGAAAAAGTACCCTGCTGAAATGCTTGGGGGCTGTCATAGAGCCTACGGCAGGTCGCATGACTTTGGGCGGCGAAGTGATCTATGAGAATGGCTGGAAGATTAAAGATCTTAGAGCTCTTAGAAGAGACAAAATTGGCTTTATTTTTCAAGCCCCTTATTTAATTCCATTTTTAAACGTTACTGACAACGTCGCGCTATTACCCATGCTTGCAGGCGTGCCGAATACTCAGGCTAGAGCGCGAGCTAAAGAGTTGCTAGAGGCTCTAGGTGTTGTGCATCGGGCTAATGCTAGCCCATCTGAATTATCTGGTGGTGAGCAACAGCGTGTTTCAATTGCAAGAGCATTGGCAAATAGACCCCCAGTGATTTTGGCTGACGAACCTACTGCGCCTTTAGATAGCGAGAGAGCTCTAGGAGTGATGGGGATCTTAAATCAAATGGCCAGTCAATATCAGACTGCGATTATTGTGGTTACCCATGATGAAAAAATCATCCCTTTGTTTAAACGCATTTATGCTATTCGTGATGGACAAACCATTGAAGAGTCTAGATAGGGATGGAATATCAATCTGATTATTGGGCAAGCGGCTGGCTATAAAAGTGAAAAGGTACATAAAGTGATGGGTATACATTTCCATCGATAATTAAAGACTTCACCTGAAATGTCGTTTTAAACGACATTACGAGTAACTATGGTGGTTGACTGGAAGGGTATGGATTCACAAGTTCTGCGCACTAAGAAATTGCCCCTCGTAAGATTCTGATTTCATTGCTAAATTTGACCGGCACAAGGACGCACAATTTTTAGATAAGTCGAGACTGGTGACTTAAGCCCTTGAAATCAAAGCGAAAGCGGTCTATCGGAGGATATTTGAAAATCCTTGTGTCGGTGGTTCGATTCCGCCCCGGGCCACCAAGAATACAGGGCAGCAGCCCGAAAATGTGTTACAAAAGTCTATAACACATTCTTTACACAGTTTTGAAATGGGTATACGCTGATAAACATTACATTCAATGTTTATCAGCTTTGCAGAGCAATATGCCCAAAAAACTAACAATTCCGCGTACATACAATGCAGTTAAATTTGTTGAAGTTAACGAAAACTTAATACATCTGCGTGATGGCGAAGTTGTCTTGTATAGACGCGAAAATAGCGGCAAGTGGCAAGCTCGTTTTAAGTTAGGTGACAACAGATGGCACCGAATAAGCACTAAAGAAAAAAATACAGACTATGCAAGTAAAGTAGCCACAGAAGCTTATGACAGAGCTAGATTTTTAGCTGATGAAGACGTAGTGATTACAAGCAAGAAATTTGGTGCAGTAGCTAAAGCTGTGGCGGAAAAATTTCAAACCGAATTAGACGGCGGCGGTGGGAAAAGTGTTTATCACACGTACGTCACTGTAATAAACAAGTACTTAATTCCATTTTTCAAGAACTACAACGTTAATAGCATTACATATGAAGCTTTGGCTGAATTTGATAAATGGCGTGAGACGGAGATGGGTAAAAAGCCACGTGCAAGCACCATAACTAATCACAATACAACTTTAAACAGAGTTTTAGACTATGCAGTGGATATGGGCTATATGAGTAAAGTCCACTTGCCTAAACTCCAAAACGATGGCGCTAAGAGCGAAGCACGCCCAGCGTTTACCAAAACAGAATACAAAAGTCTTACTAGTTTTATGACTAGGTGGTGTAAAAACGGACATACACAGCGCACAAGAGATATGAGAGAGTTATTGCGGGACTATGTATTAATACTTGCAAATACGGGAATGCGACACGGCACAGAAGCATTGGGTTTGAAATGGAAGAACATACAGTGGATAACAACTGATGGCGAAAGATACTTGCAATTTACAGTTGATGGTAAAACTGGAAAAAGAAACTTAATAGCAAGACACAACACACAAGACTATTTAGAGCGAATACAGCTAAGAGATAAAGATTTGGCTAAGTTAAGTTTTGATGGCTTACTAAAGAAGCGTGTTGATGAATATGTATTTAGGCTAAGAGACGGAAGCACTACAGAGCATTTGAATGGAACATTTAGGCATCTAATGCGAGATAGTGGAATTAATAAAAATAGTGCAGATGGAAAGAATAAGACTTTATATAGTTTGCGACATACATATGCCCATTTAGCAATACTTGAAGAAAATATTGACGTTTACAAACTGTCCAAGCAAATGGGAACAAGCGTAGGAATGATTGAGAAATACTACGGACATGTAACGCCCGCGCATGTAGCGAATAGATTAGCGGGAAGACGTATGGGCAAAAGAAAAACTAATACAAACACAGAGACTGCAACTGATAAGAAGCAAAAAGCAAAGTAACCATTACAGCTATGTCTGTCAGTCATATCGTCAATTAGATATTTGTAGCTATAGAAAAGTAATCAAACCGCGCTAGCGACTCGTAACCGCACTTTTGACGATGGGGGGGTGAGTAAAAATCACCACCAATAAAGTTTAAGTAGTGCATGCTAATTTTTTACGCGACTAAAATTTTGGAGTTGCAGAACCCATTTCTGTATCACGTTTTGGATTAATGCTATTTGGTGATTGTGATTTTGTAATAGCAGTATGTAATTGATTGACAAGTTGGTTCTGTTGCAGTTGTTGGTGTTTAGCTTGTTGTTGGGGTGTAAGTGTTGGCTTTGGTAATGGTTTGGGTTTTGGTGGAGTGGGTATGCGTATAGCTTGCTTAGGTGCTTTAGGTTTAGTGGTGCGTGGTTTAGTAGCTAGCTGACGAGACTGTATGTCTGCTTGCTGTTTGACGGCACTCCATGTGTTATCTATTATTAAACGCAGTAATTCAAGCTGTTCTTGTGCATTGGCAATTTCATTAATTCTCATATAAGTCTCCTATTCTTATATTTATTAAAATTACTGTTAATCTGTTAACACTATAACTTTTACTAATAAACAGCTATGACAATCAAATCAATATTTGAATCAATCATTAATTTTGATTTATCCAAATTATTCTATTTAATAATTGGGTTGGTGTTGGTGGGTGTGGCGATACACTACTACCGCATTTTGTTTACAAAATACATCACAACTTTTACAAAAGTCAGTACATCCGAAAAGATTAAATATTTAATTCAAGCTGCAGCACTGATATGTCTTATTCCAACATTACTTATTTTTTTCATACAAATATATGAACAAGTATTCAATAGTCATTAGCGCGGCATTTTATTCAAAATAGTGCTAGCACTATAAGCACTAGCACTGCTGTTTCATTTTGCAAAACGACTACGGATTGCAGTACTCATCTCTGCAATAGCTTCATCTAGTTCACCATCAAGTACGGCAGCTTTTAGTGCAATTAGGGTTTTAATTAACTCATCATTGTTTGCACATTCAATAGCATTTGCACCACGCTTATTAAGTGGAAGTGTTTTTGCGCCATACTTAACTGCAAGATTGATTTTTCCACTCTCACCAATCCAAAACCATTCTTTTACTCTTTTCACAGTTTCAATAGTTTTGCGTTCACCACTCAACTTATCTGTAAAAGTACGCATTTTTTTAGGTGCATAAGTTTGGTTGTTTTTACGTGCTTCAACTAGTGCTAATTGCTGATGCAATCCATTTACTAGCTTATGACGACGCTGCACTATTGGGTTAAGCGTTAAATTACGTTTGCTAGCTACAAGTTTCAAATTGGTTAAAACAGTCATTTTTCACTCCATTTCAGTTAAACAGAGTTACAAGTTATTTTCAGTTTGCTAATTGGACAAGCAAAATAGACTATTTTGTTGTTTGTAAGTACCTGATTTATAAGGAAAAATAAAAAAATAATTGGTTTTATTTGGTTTGCTAAATACTAGTATGAAATTAGCACAAATAAGACAACGTACTGCTTACAACCCACACGCTATTGCTACGCAAAAAGCAGCAACACGTACGTGGTTAGCTAGCAAAGCTACTGAATATCCAATAGCACTGACTTTGACGCTAAAGCAGACAATTACGCAACATACGCAAAACGGCACTTATAAACGTGCAATTACACGTGCTGACTGTGACGTAATAGCTAAGCACTTTATTAACAAGCTAAATGTACAAGTTTATGGAAATGCAGCAAAACGCAGTAATAAGTCACTCAAATACATAGTGGTTGTAGAAGATGGGTTTGGCACTAAAAATCTGCATTTGCACTTAGCTATTGGTGCAATACCAAAACACGTCAAATTTAATCAAATAGATGCATTGGTAAAAGAAGCTAAAACACGGGTTGAAGAAATTGATGTACAGCACAAAGTAGATGTAGCTAACAGTGGGTGGTTTGAATACATTACAAAAGAAGTAAGCAAGCACAATACAGACAATGTGTTGTGGCAGTTAGCTTAAACAGCATTACTGACTTAATTTGTCTCTTGCTGCTAGCAATTAAAGCTGAATGAAGCTTTAATTAGCGAAGCTTTAACTAAAACAATCAAACTTAAATCATGTAGTACTAGAATATAGAAGATTAGAAGTAATTAGCACTGTATTTAGGAAGTAATTAGAACAGTTGATTCTGACAAAAAAAGATTGGATGCTAATGCTCGATTTTATTAAATTCTTATTTGAAGATATTGGTGAGAACTGGCGCAAATACTTAAGACAAATAAGAAATTATTTAATTGCGTTTGTAATTAATTATTTAATTGTTTATTTTGTTGCAACAGAACAGCCAGGCTTTTGTTTCTTACTTGCAATGGTGATGACACAAGCATGGGGAAGTGTGTCATTAAGCGTACAAGAAGTATTGAAAACATTGCTACCTATACACCAGAGTTTGGATGACAGTATTAATGGGTTGCACTCAAGTATGACGACACATGAAGAGCAAATAGAAGAATTAGAAAAAAGAATACGTGAGCTAGAAGATAAAATTGATGATATGCAGCGATAGAAAGTGCTGAGAAATGTTTTTCATCTACTCGGACAACTTAAAGCATGGAAAGATTATGCTTGGTGTGTTGACGCTAATCATTCTTCAAGCGTTCTTCTACTTATATGGCATAGCTGTAGATAGAACAAACATAAGTGAAGATGTTGTGTTTGAATTTGTACCCATGCTGTTTAGCTTAAAACCATTTGTTTATTCATATACGCTTGTTACTGCAACATTCTTGCATTTAAATTTAATGCATTTATTTGGGAATTTAATGTTCTTCTTAGCGTTTGCAAGAACATTAGAGAGATTATTTGGTACGTTGATTTTTATGTCTGCATATATTTTTATAGGCGCATTGGCATTTATAGGTTCATGGTTATTAAATCCCGATTCAGTCATACCAATTGTTGGCAGCTCGGGTGCCATCTCGTTTCTGATGGGGGTGTACTTTGTCATATTTCCACACTCTAAGTTAAGACTAATTTTTACGATTCCACCATTTTTTAAGCGATTTTGGGTTCCAGCGTATGTATATCTTGTGTTTTGGATACTTTTGCAACTGTATGATATTTTTACTAGTACGGAAGCGTCTAGTGGTGTTGCATATGCTACTCACGCATTAGGGTTCTTGATTGGCATGACTTGTGGAATGACATGGAAAGAACTTGGAAGCGATACTGAAAGTAAAATAGAAAAATTGAGAGAGAGCACATGAGCACAACAAAAAGTAGCTTGCATATAGCAGTAATTGGATTTGCATTAGTAACATCGTTCCTAACTGCTCTTGCTAACTTGGTTGTTGAAAACATGTTTGGCATAAACATTTTCTCTATCGGCTTCTGGGTAATTCTTCCAGCGGGCGCACTAATCATCGGAGCGGCTGGTGCTAGTGGTGGATTACTAGCTTGTAGATATTTTCATGTAAAGCCAAATAAATTGGATGCATTGGCACTAATTGCTATAGCTGCTTTAACAATGTGGCTTATTTATTACTTGGGTTTTATAACAATGGTTTTAGATGACGGAAGAAAAGTAGCCGACTATGTAAGTTTTTCAGATTATGTAGATGTAGTCACAACAAAATCGCACATGCGTGTTGGACGCGGCGCTGGTACTGATACTGGCGAAATGGGTAACTTTGGTTACTTTAAGCTAGCAATTGAATTTGTCGGAGTCTTGCTAGGCGGCTTTGTAGTATTTGCAACATTAAAGAGTATGGCAATGTGTAATGTATGCAATGTTTACTATAAAAAAATTGCATCAAAAGAATCCGCACTAATGAATGCAATACAAGCTGATAGTGTTTTGGGCGATTTAAAGTCTGGTGATATTGACAGATATAAAACAGCTTTAGCAGCAACTTACTCTGATTTTTCAAAAGACGAGAATAAAATTAAGTTCAAATTCACTTTAATGCGCTGCCCAAAATGTAAAGACGAGTTTATTAAAGAAGAGTGTTATGCAGTTGGTAGCAATGGAAATGCTAAAGAATTAAGCGATTTTGGGGGGCGCACTAACTTGCCAAAAGATTCGGCTTTTGAACTTGAATTTAAAAAGTAACCCACCAAATCAAAGCTGTAAGCACTTAAAACGCCCCACGTAGTATCAACATAGCTTAAAACGCTAAAGCAGCTTGTAGAAGCTGTATGCAAGTCCGAGCAAAAACTACACGTGTAGCATGAACTGAAGCTAAATATAAATGTAAGAAAAATAAGAAAACATTACATTTATTGGCGGAGATGACGTAACCACTTGTTTTTTGGGTGGTTTTTTATATGAGTACACAGCAACCAAAAACGGTAGGAATTACAGACAAAAGAAATTACGCTTGTATTACACAAAACATTACTTTTACGGAGAATGCAATGAGTAAACAAGCAAAAACACTAAACACAGCAGAGTTACGCAGAGTTTTAGATTATGTAGCTACACGCAAACACAGCTTACGCAATAGGGCTATGTTGTTAACTACGCACTACGCGGGACTTAGAGTTGGTGAAGTAGCAGCTTTACGCTACAGCGACGTAGTAGAAGCAAATGGTGATATACGCACAGAAGTACATTTAGCTGCACATCAAACAAAAAACAAACATGCACGTACTGTTTTTCTAAATGAGAAATTGCGTAAAGAATTACAACAATACGTGAACGTAGTTAAACCTATCAACACAAATGTAAAGCTGTTTTACAGTCAAAAACAAGCTAGTGATGGGTTTACTGCAAATACTCTTACCCAATTCTTTCACTATTTGTATAAGCGTGTGGGTTTAGATGGTGCTAGTAGTCATAGTGGTAGACGTACGTTTATTACTAACTTAGCTGCACGTGGAGTTGGTGTGCGTGTACTAATGAGTCTAGCTGGACATAGAAACATTAGTACAACGCAAGCCTATATAGATGTTAATGACGATATGAAGCGTAAAGCCGTTGAGTTAATTTAATTAAGCTGCAATTGGCAATGGTTCAAAAATTGGAATATCAAATTCGATACACTTTTGATAGCTAACTTCTTTTAGCTTTTCAATTACATCTCTTTCTTTACTGCTTAAATTAGATAGAGATGTGTTGGAGAGAATTGTTTTCCAACCACCATCCACATGTTCTTCTAAACTAAAGTTTTCCAATAAAACATCTGCTTCTGCAATCCAAAAAGCACGTACATCGTCACCAACTTTATTTGCAACACTTTCCATACATATCCAATCAGCTTGTTCACGTATTACTACACGTTCATCGCTGTACCACCATTTTTTAAACCTAGTCTCAGTGCTGTCAAAACCAAATCTATAAAAGCTACCAAAAATGGCACCAATCTTGTCTAAATCAACATGTACGTGCTTCTGCAGTACGTGAAGCATTAATTGTGTTTCAGTAAACATTGATAAAAGTGGTAACGCAGTTTTGGGGTATTGCAGCTTTTCTGTAAACCATACGTTGTCTGTGAACTTAGGTGCTCTATTCAATGTGCGTTTCATTTCAGTAGCTATAAAGCCGTCATTAAAAATACTGTCTAATCTATTGCATTTTGTGTAGTGATAAATTTTCATTGTGCCATCTCCAATTTAGTTAAAAAATTAAAATTAGTTAAGTAAATCAATCACTTAACATGTATCCATTTTAAATTGTTTACCCTAAAAACAACACATTCACTGTTATAACGTTATTAAAGTGTTAGTATTTTTATATGACAAATACAGATAAAAATAATGGTTTGGTGGGTTTTTCAACACGCAGCTATCCACGTTTTGGAAGAAGCAAATATGACAATGAAAATCCACCAACAACAGTTGTCAAATCTCCATACTTTTGGTGGTACAAGTTTTTGCAGCTAAACAGTGATTATCAGCAAACTATTAAAGCAAATGGAAGTGGGAAGCTAGCAGACATATATGCAGACTTAGGCGACTTAAGTGCGGTTGACTTTAAGAGTTGGTGGAATGAAAAGAAGTATTACTTTGCAGAGCCACAAGCAAAGTACAGAATGCTTATAGCTAATAGTGCAGCTGATTTAGCACCATTTAATAGTAATGAAGTAATTAATCTAGTAGTACCGTTAATGTGGACACAACGTAGCTTAAAAAAGAAGTTTTCATCATTAGTGCTTAAACAAGTAGAGAAAAGTAAGCGTGGAGTAAGCGTAGAAGCTAGTAAAGCAAAATACAGAATTAGTGGCAAGTGGAATATAGATGCATTGCAGAATGCTTACAAAGTCTATGTCATACGTAATACGCTTGTAGATGGAAAAAAACTAGCATTTGCAGACGTAGCAATAAAAGCTAGTTTGGACATTGCAAAAGACTTAGAATTAGGCAAGAAAACGAACTTTACTAGTGACGCTAGAAAAGTGGCAACAATCGTTGCTATGAGACATTACAAACGTGCAGAAGAGTTTATTAAAAATGCGCCTACTCGAAGTTTTCCGTATGCACTTTAAATTGGGGGATGTATGAACTTAGAAATATATAAAACAAAAGAAGCTATACGTTATCTGCGTAATTGGAGTATTTTTGGTTTTCTAATTTCTTTTTTGGGTGTCACGTCGCCATATACTGGGGAAGCTGATATTAATTGGAGTTACTTTCCACAATCATTAGTAACTAGTTTGCTTTACAGCACAGCATGTTTTGTAGTTTTTATGTATTTGGTAGAGAGAGCCAAAGCAAAACAAGAAGAAGAAAGTAAAGTTGTAAATGAAGTACTTATAAAAGCATTTATTAGTACATTGATTGTGAAAGTTGCTATGTTTGCACTGACTTTTTTAGTGGGTATGGTGAGTAGTTGAGAAATAAAATACCACCAAAGCCATATAGAATATAGGTTTACAACATAACACAGTCTGTCGCACATAACACAAAAAAGACATTTGAAACATATAGAATATACGTCTTACGCTACCAAATGTCTTGAAAATCCTTGTGTCGGTGGTTCGATTCCGCCCCGGGCCACCAAGAATTCTCCCAACATTAGAGTTGGTCCATAGAATCTCTAGTGTTAGCCGCGGTCTGGCACCATTTCCCAAGGTCTTCCAGCGTTCACCTTGACTCGGAATGTCGTTTAAAACGACAAACCAATTTGACATCCTTGCGGTGGTCATGGGTCGATTTAAGTGACGCTTATTGATGTAGGTCAAGAACATGGCCAAAGACATAAACTAACCTTAACTATGTATTTTTTAGAAGAAACATCAATATGAGCGCATTAAAAGACGCTATCGAGAAATTAAGAGAGACTGGGTCTATTGGACTGGAAGACTTTAGAAATCTCAAGATGAAAGATGTTGAACACCTCACTGAAGAAATCAAACAGTGGTGTCTTTATGGAAATGGCAAACCCGAGAAGTTGGGTAAGAAACATAAAGAGCATTAATAGAGCAATATAAAAATAAATCCAATCAATAGTGCTAGAAGTATTCCAATGGCAACGATGCGAGTGAACTCACCAATTTTGATCCATGCAGTTACTGGTTGTCTTGCGTTATAGACATTACTGGCGAGCTCCCTTTGTTTGGTCCGATCTTGATAATCCTGTAACCAAGCATCATCTGCTCCAGCTAAAAATACGAGGCAATCATCTGTCTGGTAGTTAACAGATTCTTTGTATTTTATTAAGGTTAACTGTGGAAGGCCGCGTAAGAGTAATAACTTATTTTCCTTTACCCAGCCTTCGCACAATTTATTAGCGGCATCAGCCCTTTCACTATGGGTTTGATTTTCTGACTCTAGCTCTGTCAGAAGTTTTTTATTTGATGCTTGGCTTTCTTTCATAGTAAGCCCTTAAGACTCATTGTCTTAACTAGACTAATGATCTTTTAAGCATTGGGTACATATTTAAGACCCTACTGACTAAAGTGCCACTATCTTAATGTCGTTTAAAACGACATTTTTTATTAGAGTCGAGGGTAAAACCTAGCTATGTTTGATATTAGTAAGGCCTAAATTGGCTTGTCATAGCAAAAGCCAATTCAAGATAGCTATCCTTTGGAGGAGACACTAATTACCTTCGGGTGGTTTTTATTTAATCTGGCGAGTAAAGCACCGTAAATTAAAAGGTTACTTAATAAGACTCAAAGCGAAAATACTTTCTAGATACATAAGCCTCGCGATACCCGCAGTAAGCTTCTAATAAGATTTGAAAAATATTTGGTGTTGATTTCATCATTGCCCCAGTTATGTGATTTGCCACTCGACGATTCTGATGAATGAATATGTCACCCAGAAGAAGTTTTTATGACAATAAGGTAGTAAGCGAATACTTTCTTTTTGGGGTTTGGCAGGATTGAGCGTCATTAGTCTCGGATATCCCCATATTGAATCGTCCTTTTAAAGGACAGTTATGAACGAGGGGATTTGTCATCCCCGTGCCAGTCAAGTGTCGATTTAAGCGATATTCATTATGATTGAGACTTACACCTAGATGCATTTAAACTTAGTTATAGCTAAATTGATTTGTCATATAAAAAGCCGATTCAAGATAGTTATCGGTTGGAGAAGAAGTGTGAAACAAAATCATATTGGAATGAGCTTTGCTTATATTCCTGCCGGAAGTTTCTTAATGGGCAGTAATGAAACAGAAAATTCATTAAGAGAAGATTTTCCTCAATATGAGTTAGCCCGGCTCTCTGAATTTCATGATGAAAGCCCACCGCACAAGGTGATTATTACTAAGCCATTTTGGATGGGACAGCATCCCGTCACCATTAAGCAGTTTGAATTATTTTTAACTCACTCTGGATACATACCTGAATCAATCCGAGATGGGACTGGTGGATATGGATTTAAACCACTGGATACTCACTTAAAGACTACGGATGATGAAGTTTTTGAAGGTCGAAATACCCAGTATGCGTGGGATAAAACAGGTTTTACTCAAGCAGACGATTTTCCAGTGGTGAACATTACTTGGCATGATGCTAATGCTATGGCTAAGTGGTTAAGTGAGAAAGAGGGAAAAAAGTATCGATTACCTACCGAGGCCGAGTGGGAATATGCCTGCCGAGGTGGTACGAATAGTAGGTACTTTACCGGTGACGATCCAACTACGTTGATTTCACATGCCAAGCTATTCGACTTAGATACCGTAAAGATTTGGCCGCAGTGGCAAAAATACGCTCTTGAATATCATAGTCACTACGAATTTTCGGCTCCCGTTGGCAGTTTTCTTCCTAACCCATTTGCTCTATATGACATGATCGGGAACGTATGGGAGTGGTGTTCTGATTGGTATGCTGAAAATTACTATCAGTATTCACCTACGATTGATCCACAGGGGCCTAACGAAGGTGAAGCAAAAGTCAGGCGTGGCGGTTCATGGCATACATGGCCCTTGTACTGTCGGTCTTCTTTTAGAAATGTGAATACGCCCGAGTCTCGTTATATCTTGGCAGGCATGAGGTTGGTATTAGAAGATTAAGAATGAGAAAGGCGATTTAGGTCTTTTTATGACAGAATTGCCAAATAGTAGTATTCCTAAAATAAAGTCAACGCTCTAGTCTAGGACTATATGAAACTTTTTATTCTTGCCATGATCATGATAGGTTCATCGTTAGCTATAGCTGATGACAAAATTTCTGATGATGAGATTAAAACAGTTTTAATTCAACAGTCGATTCAAGCCTATGGCGGCGAGTGTCCTTGTCCGTACAGTAAGTCACCCAAAGGTGGGCAATGTGGGCTTAATAGCGCCTATTCCAAAATAGATCGATTTGCTACTCTTTGCTACCCATCAAATGTTACTCAAAAGATGATAAAAGAGTATCGAGATAAAAATGGACTATAAAAGTCAGTCCTTACAGTGGAATAAGGGGCCATAAGTAAGTGTCGATTTAATCGACGCTGACTAGAGTCAGATATCCTGATGCCCTGGTCGATTCCGCCCCGGGCCACCAAACTCAAATAATGCCCTGCTCCGTGCGGGGCATTTTCTTTTGGTCGGGCGGATGAGGTTCCGTTGATTAGTATGACGTTGCTATGTGGTATTGCTTAAGGGCTATTTCTGAAAAATAGCTACTAAAGTCTTTAAACGTTGTAGAGCTAGAGGGGTTGGCAGAACATTTTTCATTCTGTTATCAACCGGATCGATCCTAACTTGAATCAGACCTAGTTTAGCCAGAACTTTTGTAACAGCATGAAGCGTTGCCTGAGATCCAACTGTTTTTAATAAAATAATCTCTTGGATGTGGCAGACCTTATGGGAAAGATGTTTTTCACATATATAGTCCAGGATGAATGCTTGCCTATCGTTTATGCGATAGTTTTTATTGGTTGACCTTGCTTTATCGATGTTAGATAAATATTTGAGCATGATTGTTACCATAGCCTCTTTTTTCTAGAATAGATATCTTTATTATCACCAATGATTAAGGGCACTAAAAATCAACTTTTGTGGGCTCAATTCTTTGAATCAGGCATCCTCGGCCCTGGTTCGACTCCGCCCCGGGCCACCAAGAAACACTGGTACGTACCGGACACATGGTTTACATCCGGTACCGACCACATGGTTTACAGTTGCCGTTCACATCCCCCCATCATGAACTGTCCTTTAAAAGGACGCTTTATTTATTGGGGATTTGTCATCCCTGTGTCGGTCCTGCGTCTATTTAAGCGACTGTCATCTAGGGCCGGTGCTTGCGATGTCGTTTTAAACGACAAATATTTCAAGTGTTTACCCTTTCTCTACTCCATCACCAACTGTAATCAGTTAGTATGATTCCAACAGACCTCTGAGCTGACTTGGCATTCTGCCAAACCTACCGCCCTAGATTTCGAACATAGTTCAATTCTTGGGGTGTCAGTGAATTCCACCATCATTAATGGCATCAAAGCAATTTGTAGCTCAATTTCAATAACAATATTGATTGGGGGTTGCACTACTCCCGTCACTCCAGACTTTACAGAGATGTCGGCACGCTACGCCGTCATTTTGGAGCAGTACCAATTAAATAGCATCCTGATTAATATCATCCGCGCATCCAATGAGCGCCCGTTAAGTTTTCTAGATATTCCCAGCATCAATGGATCTGGAAATGTAAGTTTTAATACAGGATTAGGTCCATCAATGAATGGATTCATTGGAGGGCTTGCAGGCGGCCCTCTTGGCATAAGCTCATTTAGCCCGAGTCTCAACCCATCTTTTGGTAATAGTTTTAACTTTTCCCAGTCCTCACTTGATAATGCCACTTTTCTGCAAGGATTTTTATCTCAAATCCCTATTGGAACTGCCAAGTTTTTTATTTCCGATAATATCCCGAGAGAGGTAATGTTTAGTCTAGTAGTTGCTTCAATTGAAATTAAGCAAGCTGATGGTAAATCTACTCGGTATATAAACAATCCGCTTTTACCAGAATATCCCGCCTTCCAAGCCGAGCTTTATAAGTTGCTAAGTTACGGCTTGACTGTTGATCAGGTCAAAGAGGGGCCAAAGAAAAATAGTTCTCCTGCATTAGGTAGAACAGCAAACTATTCACAACCTAACATGCCATCGCCTTATCAAAGTCCAGGTGGGTATGGTGGATCATCCGGTGCTTATGGTGCAATGTACGGCCAAATGCAACTGCAACCTCAATTTAAGATTTGCGTTGATGAGAACAAATTTGCCAACTTTGTTAAAGAAGAATTTAGCTCTGACATTTTTTGCAAAGCAAGTCTAAACGCCCCTAAAAATAAGAGCTCTAAATCTGAACTAATCTTAACCATTCGATCACCCAATACAGTCTTCGAATATCTTGGACAGGTAGTATCCGCCCAGAATCAAGAAAACCCCTTCATTGTTACATTGCCTCCATCAGCAACTACTCAAGCTCGAAAAATCGGCCAAGAAAATCAATATGCCTTATTGATTGTCAGAAAAAATGACTCAAGTAATAAAAATTTTGCAAGAGTAAAAAATATTGATGACGATGTTCATAGTATTCCAGCAAACGATAACGGCTATTCGCCAATGGTCTTGAAGATTATTTCGCAATTATTAAGCCTTAATAAAGTCCCTGGCAGTATCCCAGCATCACCAGGAATTCTCTTGCGTTAATGTCCAGCATGCTTTTTGCCAGACAGTATGACTTCACTCTGAAGTACAGCCTCCAAAGAGAGGGAGATTAAGTTTGTTCTTATCACCAACGGATATTTAAATAATTAAAAGGAACTGCCATGTTATTTCTTAGAGTATCGGTTTTTACTTTCTTCACACTTCTTGCATTTCAGACAAATGCTCAGCCATATCGAATGATTCCTGGCAATTGGTCTAATTCATGTCAAGCATCAGCTATGGAGGGGACAACTATGGTAGCGTCTTGTCAGAATGGGCGAGGCCAATGGGTAGCGGCAAGACTTACAAATGCCACCCAATGTACGAATATCTCTGCACAAAACGGTCAATTGGTTTGCTCCGGGGGGCCGCCTCCTTCAGTAGGAACGTCAGGAGCGGGCGTATACAACACAGGCTTAACTGGGCGTGCTTTAGAAAGATTTAACTATTGCATGAATTCTGGAATGGAAAATGGGCGGGGCTATGGAAACCCAACTGTACTTTGTGAGCAATGGGCTCAGTAACATTCCAAGGTAAATCCAAAAGCTCGATTTGAGTACAACGAAATTAAAAAGAGCTTGGATCAGGCATCCTCGGCCCTGGTTCGATTCCGCCCCGGGCCACCAAGATTCAAAAAGAGAGCTTCTAGCTCTCTTTTTTCATTTCTACCCTAGCTATTTGCGTCTAAGTTAAGCAATGGTGCCACCACCTTAGTTCCAGCGCCTTATGTCATTGCCCAGAGCTTCTAATCTAGTGGTGGGGATTGAGAATCCTGTTTGACCGTTTCAACTATAGGGGTGGCATTGCTCGGGGTACCCTTTTCATGTAATGTCCTTTTAAAGGACACTTCATTACCAGCACTTCATTTATCTAAAAAAACTATTAGGTGAGCCAACCCCCATAAAGCAATAAGTCCAAGTAGAGTTTTTATTAAAACCCGATTAGCCTTATCTATCCAATATGCTCTAGTACGCTCTTTCTTTTTCGAGATTTGCTCCTCAAGTTCTTTTGGCGTTGTTCTAGACTTATATTTCCCATAATGCTGAGCTGTATAGAATCTATCCCAAAAATCAACCTCTTCCTGAAGTTCACGATTATTTAGAGTGGTAAGGTGATTGAAATACTCGGGAGTAATTACGGGTGATATGTCATGAGCATTTATCCAATTCCACATCTCCTTTTCTGTCTTAATTACTCCTTTATCTAGATCATCATCGTATGGACTGAAATCAATCAATACCTTTTTACATCCTAAAATATTGAATGGAATCCAATGCTTACCAACGGGCAGTTTCCCAGTTTTAAATTGGTATTGAACTTTATATTCATCAATCGCCTTAATCTTAGGCCTTGATAGGTCTGTACTTCCTGGAAACCTGGCTAATAGAGAACCAAAAGCCTCTCTAACCTGCTGAGAAGGCTCTCGTTTGTTATCCTCAATTTCGATATAGATATCTAGAGGGATATTGAGAACTTCAGCGATCTTCTCTTGGGTTTGACGGATTCGTTTTCGGTAAAACGCAAATTCATTTGTTTTCATGATCTCTTGCCCTCACAGTGGATGAGGGACTTAGGCGCGAGAAGTATTGATAACTCTCTTTCAATGGGATTCCTTCCATTGATGATGCCCTCTCTAATTTTTTTCCTTCCAGAATGTGCTACAAAGTTTTTAATCCCGTTGTTGACTGATGGATAAGGGTGAGCCTTTACATATTGGTCTGCGGCAATATAGGCAAGTTCACAAGCTAATGTTGCTAGGCGGGTCTGCTTTGTAATTGGATGCTTACCAAGCTCCCAGCCCAATACGGCATCTTTTGAAACCCCTAAGAGCTCAGCGGAAGCCTCTGTAGTTAGTCCTAGTCTAAAGCGCCATTCTCTAAATTCATAGATAGTCATACTTCCTCCTTTTAGCTAATTTGACGAATGTCTGGCTTAGCAAGTTGAGTTAAATCGCCAATAAAAAAACCCACCAATGGGTGGGTTAGTCGCTTTGATTGCTCACTGGGAGCCTCATCTTTTTAGCACCTTACTGCGTTAGCAGGTTGCTGTGGCGACTAAGCCATCTCTTGATGTATTAATAGGTTAAATCATAAAGTAAAAATAATCAACCTTTGAATAAAGCATCTAGTTACCAGACGTTTAATAGTTACTTAATGCTTTTAAAAGTTCGTCTTGAACCCGCTTACGTAAACTTGCTGGCGCCAAAACCTCAACCCCTGCCCCATGTTTCAATATATCCATTACCAATTCTGGATCTTGGTTGTAATCAAACTCTAGAAGGTAGTTGCCTTCTTTGTCGAAAGTGCCAACCTGTTGGCCATGCCAAGTCTCGGCACTTACCCATCTAGCCTTTTCAGGCGAGAACTTTAACTTGCAACGTTGAATAGCTTTGCCTGAGAAAATTCCATAGCTTTCTGCAAAGTGTTCGTGTAATTGTTTTTCTGAAATTTCATCTGCCTTTATATTAGTAATGATTACCTTGCCAATACAGTCCACGGCAAAGCTACGCAAATCATTCCGTAGGTGACAGTAGGCATCTAGATACCAGTTATCTCTATAAAAGATTAATCGTTGTGGAGATATTTCACGCTCAGTGGTTTCATCTTTGCCGCGTGCATAGTAGGTAATGTGAAGCCTTTTGCGAGTTAGGAGAGCATTACCAACTTCTTCAAAACTTTCGATAGAACTTTTACGTGACGACATTCCAAATACTTTTAGTCTCTTACGCAGTTCTTTTGCTGGAGTGTTACTTTGCCCAAGAATGCCATCAATGATTGAGGTAAGTGGAGCAATGTGTGGTTCAATCAACCCCCCTTTATCTAAGCCTGATAGAAGATGTTGCATTAGTACAAGGGCGGTTACTTCTTTTTCCGAGAACCATAATCCTGGTAGTTCAATCTTTTCTCCCGAATTAGGTTTATCAAAGCGATAACCACCTTCGGAACGATCAAAGATGATTGAGGCATTCATCCTGTCTCTTAGATACTCTAAATCACGCTTAAAGGTGGCCTTAGAGATTTCAAGCTCTTCTAGGAAGTCTTGAATGGGCACGCATTTGCGGGCCTGAATCATATATTTGATGCGATGGAGGCGCTCTAGGTCACTCATTGCTCATTTCCTGAAATAAACACAGTTTCTATAACTATAGGTGATTACTAGCTCGTTATGTATTTTTAAATGCTATTCATAAAGCTACTTTTAATATACTGAGGATCGGTAGATAAATTAGATAATTCGCAGACTTTACGAATTTTGCTAAAACCAATTGATCGAGCATTAACGCGGATGGGGGTAGAGACTGGTTCAATAGGCTCGTCAATTAAAGATCCTTTAGTAAACTGCTCGCTCAATCGATACATCTTAGTGACGGTAACTGTTTGATTGAAGCAGTCGATAGTTTCATAAGAGACTTGGGATTTATAACTGATACTTTTGTCGCTATCGTCGTCTAACTGAGGCTTAAAGTAATTTCTCATCGTTACTATATCTACTGTCGAATCTAAATTCCTCGCCATTTTTTTAGGCTCAATATATTCAGAAAAGTTATCGGAGTAGGCTACTTTTTGCCACGCACCAGAAAACAGACTGGGCTTTTTAACATAGACCAAATCAGGATCTGACGGATCGATACATTGGATCACCAAATATGCTGTGAAAGGTGTTGCTAGGATTATGGCTAAGGTGATGTAAAGACTTTTCTTCATAGTTAGCCTCTATTGATCACTTCGCCGAGCAACCTGCGTGACTGACCGCGCTCTTCTCGTATCAATGCGATACAGCGATTGTTCACTACGTTGCTAATTAGCTCTTCATCGTTTTCACATAAAAAAACTTCTTTTTGGCAGTCCAAACAAAAGCGAACTTTACCCTCCGTATCTGTTTGCGTCATGGCATCCCAGTTCGCTTTACAGCGAAAGGCAAAGGTACAGTTTCTAATAGTTATGTTCTTCATAATTTCTCGTCATTTATGAGATTTCTAACCAGCCATGCTTGCAGGATTTACATTGGCGATTAGGTAGGATCTTCGGTAACTTTGGAGAGTCGAGCTCCAGTTGCATGTGTGGCTTATGACTTAAGACAATAATTTGTCTTTTTCCACACTTGGGACAGTACATAAGATCTTCTTTTATCTTGGCCTTCTCGCTTAGAAAAAGAGCTTCGGTGCTCATTTCCCCAATCCAGTCAGGGACTGGCGCCCATTGACAGGCAATAGTTAAGGATTCGATTTTTAATTTGTTACCAAGAAAAGAAATGGTGACCGTTTTGCCTGAGGGCTTACCTTTAAGAAAGGTAAGCACCATACCAAAGTCAGTGCTGACATAGCCCCGCCAGTTTGCCTTTTCAACTACGCACCTTGTTTGTACACCATGACTACTAAAGACAGCTTCCCCAAATAAAAAGGAAATATAAAAATCATCCTCAATAACTTTTTTAGCAATACCAATACGAGTTGTTTTCCTGCGTCTAGGGGCAACAGGTTTTAGTCTGATTAATGCCGCCAAGAATTCGCTTGTATCAATTACTAAAGATCCAGACATGGTTTAGTGAACAGCCTCTTCAGCAGGTTTTTCACCTTCAAATAACTTATGAACTAAATATTCTTTCTTACTTGTCGCCAGCGTTAAATAGCTATCAAAATGATCAGGCTTGTTATCTCTATTCTCGCCATTTAGAAAACACATGCTGTAAGCTAAGTTATCAGCCTCATCACCATGCACTATGTAAGTTTCAGATTCGTTGTGATCAACTATTCTTAATCCCCGAATAAATTCAGGCTTATCTTTATCTGCCCAGTTGATATCTAGCCTATCAACATCAAACCTCTTACTACGGTAGACATTCCAAATGCTGAAACGATAGCCTTCTATGTAGGTGTAGTCACGCATGAGATTCCTTTCTTAGACAGTCAAAAAATTTACTTTTTTGATGGGGTATAGCCAATTCGGTTACCACTGTTATCAAAGTAGTTTGTTACGCCACTTGGCGCCTTAACTTCATACCCAATCCGATTGCCTGTATTGTCATAAACGCCATTAGTTGAGCTGGCGTTGTAAGGGCTGTTATCCATGTTGTAAGGGCTATTACGCATGTTGTAAGGCGAGTTATCCATGTTGTATGGACTGTTTTGCATGTTGTATGGGCTATTGTCAAAATTGGTCACCTGAGCCCAAATGGGGTGTGAAATGACTATCAACAGCGAAAGAACAATGGATTTCATGACTACCCCTCAAATTTGTTGGGAATAGTAAGCTTAATGACTGCAAAGCTCATTAAATGAGCCTGTTATATAAATCTGCAAAATGTTTTTTGAAGCGACATTACAAGGCTAGGTTGTCCAAATAAAACTCAGAATTTAATATAGCTATATGAAAAAAGAATTTCAGCCTTAGGATCGTGACTAAGGTAATCAAAGTAACCGAAAGTCACCTAGAAGTAATCTCCTCACCACTCCAAGAATCCCAGCTCACAGCCCTAAGCCATCTCAAATACGTAGAGCCTACAGAGCTTTATTTACGTGACGGCGACGTAGTTCTCTTTCGTAGGCCTAGTAGCCCTCTCTGGCAATGTCGTTTTAAACGACATGACAACACATGGGATAGAGTCTCAACCAAGCAAGCTTCAATTGAGCATGCTGTCCGAGTTGCCTGTGATTTATATGATGAGGCCAGATTTCGCCAAAGACTGGGGCTTGCACAAAAGTCACCCACGTTTGCAGAAATAGCGCACACCACGCTTTATGAAATGCGGCGTGATTTGGGTGAGGGTATAGGCAAGAGTGTTTATCTAAGCTACATCACCTGTATTGAGAAATACTTCTTGCCTTATTTCATGGATAAGCGACTTGAGGAAATTACTTATACAGATGTTCACGAGTTTGAGATTTGGCGTAATAGGCAGATGCGGCTAGTACCCAAATCCAGTACTTTAATGAACTTTGCCAGTGCATGGGCAAAGCTACAGCAGACGGCAGTTAATAAAGGTTGGATTAGTGAGCGTGTGGCAATACCTAAATTAACTACTCGAGGGCATAAAGGCAAAACCCGCCCTGCCTTTAGTCGCGAAGAGATTACTAAGTTATTTGACTATATGGAGAGATGGGCTAAAGAAGGTCGCCTTGAGATAGAGCGTGAGATTCGCCCATTAGTGCGTGATTACGTAGAGATGCTGTTACTAACCGGTATGCGGCATGGCACTGAAGCGCTCAATATCTGCTGGAACAATATTGAATGGCATACCAATGATGGCAAGAAGTATTTGCGCATATGGGTAGATGGCAAAACTGGAGGGCGTTGGCTCATAGCCAAGCATAGGGCTGTTGATGTCCTCAAGAGATTACATAGTCGCCAAAAGGCGGTATATGACATTCCATTCGATAGGCTGTTTGAAACACGTACGCCACAGAGGATATTTGTGATGGCAGATGGGCATCAACCTTTACGCATAGATGGCACATTCAAGAAGCTCATGAGAGATAGTGGACTAGCGATGAGTCAAGATGGGCAGATGCGTACCTTGTATTCACTACGTCATACCTATGCTACTTTAGAGTTATTAGAAAATAAGACTGATATTCATACGCTGGCAAAACAAATGGGCAATAGTGCGGCCATGATTGAGCGGCACTATTCAAAGCTAACTCCTACTATGGCGGCTGAGCAATTGGCCTAAAACTCACAATGTCGTTTTAAACGACATGAAGATCGAGGCCATATAATGAAACAGTAAAAAAATAGAAATAAAAATGTTCAAATTTGAGACCTTAACTTCAGTTAATAACCCTAAGTCAGTCCATGGGATGTATCCGTATAGAGGAAAAATTTCCTCTATAGATGCTCAAAAGATTGTGGGGCAATTTGATAAGAATTCAATCTTATTGGACCCTTTCTGTGGATCTGGCACCATACTCTACGAAGGCGCAAAACTTGGAATGGATGTTGTTGGGTTCGATATGAATCCAGTTGCTGTAACAATTGCAGAGGGTAAGCTTAATATTCCCCACCAAAAAGAAGAGATGCTCTCAGTTGCAAATACATTTATTGATAAAGCAAAGAAAATTGAGGGTAAGAAAAAGCTCTCCACTCAAGCCCAATTTTATTTTCATGAAAAGAGTGGGGACCAAATCGCAGCCATAGCAAGCTTTTATGGTGATATGCCCGCGTATTTAAAGTCTTGCTTTATGGGGGCTGTTTGCTTGACGGCTAGGGGTTGCAATCACTACATGTGGACATCAAGCTCTGTTGGAAAAAATATTGAACCTAAGAAATTTATTGATTTTTATGAATGCTTTCTTAACAAGCTGAAGAAGCATTTTTATCCTCTAGAGAAGAATAATTCAAAGATCTACTATTCAGATGCTAGACAAGTTTCAAAGATATTGCCAAAGAATTCGGTAGACTATATTTTTACCAGCCCACCATATTTTGATTGCCTAGATTACACGGCTTACTATGCAAAAATTATTTACGATATTTTTGATGTAAAACGAGATTCCATTCGGGACTCTTTGATACAAAAATTTAATACTTATGAAAAAAGCATGAAAGAAGTATTAGACGATTTGTATCTGGTGTGCAAGCCAGGCGCAAAAATAATTTTTGTGGTGGGGGATAAAAAAATTCACGGAAAAGTTATAAATGGAGGGGAATTTTTTAATAAGCTAACTCCCTTTAAGTTGCTTGAGGTTGTAGAAAGAACCTATACAAATTCAACATCTCAAGTATTTGATGAAATTAATAAAACAGCCAGAAAAGAGCAGATCATCGTATGGCAAAAGTAAAAACAAAAGATACTAGCTTTCAGATTGGTGACGCACAAATTTATATTAAGTCGTCACAAGATATGTCTGATATTAAAGACGGCTCAGTCAATCTTGTAATAACTAGCCCGCCATATTGGACACTGAAAGACTATGACAATGATGCCCAAATTGGAACTGGTAGCACTTCATACGAAGCCTATATTGAAGAATTAAATAAGGTTTGGAAAGAGTGCATAAGAGTATTGGCTCCAGATGGAAAGCTCTGCATAAACATCATGCCATTCTTGTTGACGGGTAAGGCCGCAAGATTTGATCGTCGAGAGACAAGATTGGTATTGGATGACATCAGCAGGTTTATGTTTGAAACAAACGAGATGTATCAGTTTGGCTTGTTCATATGGGATAAGAGAAAAATCGTAAGATTTAGTTCATTTGGCAGTTATCCATATCCACCAAATATCTTTACTACGTACCCTTATGAGTGGATTACAGTTTTTTCTAAAAAAGGGAAAAGAGAGCCAGTCCCAAAAGAGATTAAGGAAAAATCAAAGCTGACTACAAAAGAGTGGCAAGACTGGGCAATCAATTCTATCTGGGAAATGCAGCCAGCTAAGGCAAAGTCTGAGGAGCATCCAGCCCCTTTCCCAGATGAGTTACCAAAACGCTTGATTAAGTTATATAGTTTTTGGGGGGATACGGTCCTTGATCCATTTATGGGCACTGGTACTACGGCGAAAATGGCCCTAGCCCTAGGTCGTAAGGCGATCGGTTACGAGTTAAATGCTGACTATGCGCCGCTTATTAAAAGAAAGCTGAACGCAGTAGGTCAGCAATATGAAATTGATATCAAATAAATTTAACTTCAACTCCACATTGGCATCAATAGTTATTGGGGAGCCAGACGGGGTTGTACGCGAATGCTTAATTGATTATGCAGACCTAGATAAAGATCAACAGT
Source organism: Polynucleobacter sp. JS-Mosq-20-D10 (assembly GCF_018687755.1). Classification (NCBI taxonomy): domain Bacteria; kingdom Pseudomonadati; phylum Pseudomonadota; class Betaproteobacteria; order Burkholderiales; family Burkholderiaceae; genus Polynucleobacter; species Polynucleobacter sp. JS-Mosq-20-D10. The sequence goes on along the minus strand of NZ_CP061305.1, from coordinate 2,040,656 downwards.
TAATAAATCATGCTTTCGATGTTGAGGGGGTAATTAAAACGAAAGTCTTTTTGTCCGTGAAGTTTCCTTATGGCAGCAGGCCAAAGCGTATAGAAATGGTCTTTAAGATTGATGAATTTGTTGTTCTTTGTAAATTCACTAGCTCAAAACGAGTAGATGAGGCCGCTCTCGAGCTTCAAACAATCATTTCAAGTGCTGAGGGCAATGTAAATAAGAAGCTCTATAAAGGATTGGTTATTTACCCTGATATCACTCAAAAGGCCATAACTGATAAATTTGCTAGGGATCAGCTTCCTGATATAAGATTTGAGGATATAAAAAATCTCAAGTCAGGCAAATTTAGTGGCATTTTTAATCAATCGAAATCCAGCGGCTAGATTTCAGTGTTTGCACAGTATGTGCAAGCTAATAAACAATAAATTTAATACGACTAGTTCATTTAGGTTTAATGAGATTAAATTCAATGTAAACGCAGTAAATATTCACTCCTTCTGTGACTACTTAACAAAAAAAGCAAATTTGGGGATACAGCACTGTCGCTATAAGGCGGCGCTTGATAAGTCTGGCTGTGCTCTAACTAATAGCATTGATATTGACGCTACAAAGTCAAAAGAAGTAAGCAATACTGGAAATAGCCTCCATGGCTTAGGGTTGGTCACTAGAGACAATAAGGGCGCTGTGACCCTAACCCCACTAGGAAAGAAGTTTGCAGAGACAGATTTCAATTCCGCGGACATGCACCCAATTATTGTGAAGGCAGTATTAAGTTATGGACCAATGGTTGGTTTATTAGGGCAGATATTACAAAAAAATACAGATGAATTTGACACATCTGAGCTAGTTGTAGGCTACCCAATTACAGAAGAAAAAGTAACTTATAACGGAAGTCGAATCACCATTTCAAGCGGATCCGAGCAAGATAGCAATACTAGAACGAGGTCCTGCTTAATTGCATGGGGAATTTCCGCCGGCTTTTTCAAGCCAGTGGATTTTCCGGCATATAGCGCAAAAAATGCACATATAGATTCTGCACCATACATTCTTGCTAAAAAGAGGGGAAAAAGAATGTTTAAGGTTCTAGATATTCCAAAAATTACACAGAATAATTTTTGCGTTAAGAGAACGCTCGACTATAACAATTTGACAAAAAACTCTAAGGCATTACGCGAAAATAATCAGGCTGAGGTGAGAGAGGCAACAATGCAATCTACAGCCGTGATACAAAACAGGCGTTTTGCAATTTTATATTTACTAAACAATGCTTTCAAAAAAAGCCAAACAGTATCGATAGATGCGCTAGTAGATTTTTTAAAAGGCAATCCCGACTTATATGTTTTGAATTTAGCAGAGCTAAAGAAGGTAGTGCTGATTGAAATCCAAATTGCTAATTCTGCGGGAATTATTGTAGAAAGATCGGGGCAAGTATTACGACCAATGAACGAAATAGACTTGAATGAATTGAGTTTAGGCGCTCCCGCCGCACTACTTGCAGATATAAATGCTAGGCTAAAGTGACATGTAGTTATAAACTGACTCCCGTTGGCGGCGATGGCCTCCCGCCATGCTTGGTCTTTACGCATAAGATCTATAAAAACCTGCCCATTTTTCTTGGTGACGAAGGTGTGGTTAATAGCAAAGATGAGTTATTAACAACCGAGATCAACTGCATTTCTTACGATAGAGCATTAAACGCAATTAGTATTGATCAAGATCAGTGCCTCTCATGTGGCTCATGTGCGTTTAGCTGTCCCGGTGGAAAAATTAACTTCTCAGATGGCCTTAAGGCAGTTCCATCTTGCTCGAGCTTTAGTGGGCATACCAAGGTCGAATTAGCAGAAATTAAAGCCCATCTTATTAGCTTCTCCGAAAATTCTTTGGATAGCCTTAACGTCAAATACAAAAGTTTCGAAAAATATACTGGTATACATGAAACAACAAATATATCGATATGGGGCGGTAATACTGCTAGATACCTATTTGGCATTAATGAAAAGATTGGTTTAGAAATTCCCCTCACGATTGGAGGTAGAGATCGTAACGGGCGTCTAGATATATGTGTGCTAGCGAAAGACACTTTAATTGTCATGGAAGCAAAAATTGGGCTAAAAAAGCTTATGGCCGAAGGAAGATATGAGTCACAAATATTGGCATATGACGAGGAGCTATCTGGGCTAAAGCTCGAAAGCAAATACAAAGTTTCCTCAATTAAATTGCTCCTAATTGGTGATGATGAGAAGGATCTGCTTCCGCAAGATCATGAGTTGTGTTCTAGCAAGGTGGGGAATTTATCCCAGAATTTCTATAAAAGTATTTTGAAGCACAACATCCAATTTATATCTGCAAGAGGACTTTTATCGCTTGCGATGGCTAAGTTTACAAATTCTAATAACTCAGCAGATGAGATCTTTTTAAACGTATTTAAGGATGCAAATACGGTCGGACTTTTATCAAATACTTTAATTAAGAGGCGGGGAGATGAAGTCTACTTGGAATCTCTCAATTTGTAGGAATAGAAAAAATGTCGTTTAAAACGACAAATAAAATAGCCCGCTAATAAGCGGGCTTTAAGATGGTGTGTGCATGTTGCCTAATTGTTAATCGTCGTCATCTCCCCAATCGTCTGGATTTATAAATTCTGATTCGACATTAACCGAATAGCATTTAACAATCCAGCCTCTATAAAAATCAGCACAATCCCTTGCTGCCGCCTCATTGTCATAAGCATTTACAAGACACCTATCGTCTTTCGGTTGAACGATCCATATTTGCTTCATAAGACCCCCTTATTACGTCGAGCAAGTCTTTCCACGTTACGTATGAGATTTCGTAAAGATCCATTGGCCGCAGAAATAGTAGGCAATAAGTCAATGTCACTCATAACAATACCCATATCACTTATTAAACTCTTAGCCAGTGGTAGATAAGAGCTAACTGGCGCGGCATTCATTTCAACTAACACGCACCTGTCCTTCAAGCCCTTATCGAGCTCGGAGATATTGTTTGTTGTGAGAATGAATATGCCCCTGTCAGTATTGAGTGCTGATTTCAAACTTTGCTGAGCCAGACTAGATAAGTTATCCACCTCGTCTAGTATGAAGTAATGAAGTCCGCTGGCATTGAACGATGTTTTACTTAGTATTCTTTCAATAAGCGTCATTACCTGTGGGCCATTGAATCCTTGCTGGCATCCAATAAATTCAGCTTCAAAGCCTAAGCTTTCGCCACTTCTACCTTTTTCAATTGCGTTAGGTAGCATCTTTGCGAGTGTGGTTTTGCCGGTACCAAAGACTCCGTAAAGAAGAATGGCTGATTTGCCGCAGTAAGGTAATGCTTCGGCACCACTGACAATATCTTCGATTCGCAAACGACTCTCAGCATTGCCCCAGATGATGTCACCAATTTGGTTGGGCTCATATTTAAAATCCTTTCTAATAAACATTTTGATTCCTTTCGGTTATTTGTTTATATGGGGGTGCTCATAACACCCCCATGTTTTTAATTACGCTTGTTTAGCAATAGCGCCATCAGCATCATTAGCCGCATCCACTTCTTTCTTGGCGGCAACCTCTTGCGATTTGATATCGCCATACAATGCTGTGAAAGCCGCATTGACTGCACCTTCTTTGCGTACCAATGCACGAATGGCAAAGCTACCATCAGCCAGTTGCTGTGCAATAAGCACACAATCCTCACCAACGAATCCAGCATCAGCAAGCTGACTAAGTTGCTCAGACTTAGCAATTGCTAGTACTGGCAGGTTTTCAAAGTCTGCTTTAGCGATAGATGCTTTTACTGTAGGGCTGATAAAAGTGGCACTACGCGCAAGCTTGATTTCTTGAATGCCATGGTTATCTTCAATCCACTGTGCTAATTGCGTTGCTTCAACTTTGGACTTTTGAGCTTGGCGTAGTACCAAGACGTACGTGCTGATACGGCGACGGTCAATATTGCCAAATACAGCGCGAACTACACGAGCAATGATGTGTGAGTCCTTCTTGTACTTATACCCACGCTCCTTGAAGAATGCTTCTAATGCGGCACTACGCTGTTTAGACTCGCTAACAGATAGTTCGCCTGCAAATAGTAGGCATTCAGCTAAAACGTTATAGAGCTCTAAATTACTAGTTCTATATGCACCTTGTTCCCATGAAATGCGCTTTGCTTCCATGCCGGCAAGCAATTTAGTCGCATTAACTACTACATTGGAATTTCCAGCAGTTTGTGCTGGTTTGTCGTTTAAAACGACATTGCTAGTTACTGTTACTTCTGCTGCGTTCATAAGTGTATTCATGATTTATTACCTTTCAATTTATGGGTGCTTGTTAAGAAATTTAACCGCTTAGCCATGTATGTATTATCAGGATTTAGCCTATTTTTTCGATGTACAATCAAATAGTGTTAATTAGAATGTTAAGAAATGTTAAGAAGATTTCTCGCTCCTCACCCCACTTTTGGCACTAAGAACAAACCGCGTACTTTGTCTTATCAACAACAAAGTCCTTATTACTGGTGGTGGGTGTATCTACGCCGAAATAAAGACTATTTGGCTTGTTGTGAAAAGGGCGGCAAAGGTAAGTTAGCCAAGCTATACAAAGACTTTGGCGATGTGCGTGAAGATAACTTTAAGAAGTGGTGGACTGAGGACAAGCGTGGCGCTAATTTATTTGCTGAAACTATTCCTGAATTAACACTTAGGGAGATTGAAGATAAATCTCAATGGGATGAGGCATGGACAAACGATAAGGTACTTGTAGTTGCTATCCCGTTAACATCTAGCAGGAGGTATATTCAAAGTCGCCTAATAAGGTTGCTAGATAAGCGCCATCATGCAGATAAGCCTGGGCGCAAGAAAGGTAACTTAGATAAAAGTACAGCTAACTATCCACTTGAGCGTAACTACACGATTGAGAACTTACAAAAGACATTACAGGTTTATGACGAATATCTAAAAGTTAAAGACGAAAAGCCCAAGATACCCTTGTGGAAGATTGGCGAGCAAATGCGATTAGTGCCCTCTGCTATGACTACCGATAATATGAGTATGAATGAGCGACAAGTGTTTAGAAATGTCATGGCTGCGAGTGTGAAGCGTTACATAGCTAACGCAGAAAAATTGATAAGCAATACAGGATTAGGTAGATTCCCGTTAACAAAGAATGACGTTTAAAACGACAATTTGATATCCTATTAACTACTTGTAATCAACTATGAGGGTTATATGGATTTCTATCTAAAAGCACCAGCATGGAATCATGCCAAATGCCCAAAATTATCTTCCACAGCAATAGAAAAGAGTTTTAAGACTGTAAAAGCGGAGAGGGTAATAAAGGTTGTCAATGCGATGTATAGAAATGCAGAAGTAAACGGCACCTTTGTACTTGCCCCTTCTGTTAAGTTGCCGTTAGGTAAGATTGGAAAGAAGCGAGTTGAAGTTTATTGTTGCTGGTTTGGACATAAGCTACCTTCTGAGAGGGGTATCAAATTATTGGTACAGCTAGCTTCGGCACAAGTTAAGCAAGACTATGTTGGTGATGTCGTAACTAACATAGCCAAGTAATTACACAAGTTCAACTGCGGCCTTAAGTTGTGTTGGACTGCTATAGAGATAGCTTGCGGTAGTGCTAATGTTTCTATGTCCTGCTAGGCTCTTCAAAATATGGATCGCCGTACCCTTATTAGCAAGCCCAGTTAGAAAGCTACGTCTGCCACTATGGCTGCTTGCACCATCTAGTAAGCAGGCTCGATAGAGATAAAAGAAGTACTGGGCTAATGAGTTAGCAGAGAAACCAGCTTGTTTTTGTGTGTAGAACAAAGGCTTGCTGGCATCTTTAATACGAAGTACACGCAAGTACTGGCTAATCTCCTTACGCATACGTTCATTTAGGTAAACAGTACGAGCATGCTTTCCTTTGGTTTGCTCGGGCATTAAGCGCACTTCATCCTTAATCGTGTTGTCGCTATTTAAAACGTCGTTTATGCGTAGGGCGGCAACTTCACCTACTCGCATACCCGCGTAGTGCGTAAGTAGCAACATAGCGCGATTACGAGCGCTGTGCCTACGTGTAGCAACATGGTCTAAAACTCGGCGTAGTTCTTGTGGATTTAAAACTCTTGCTTGTGACATACGTTCTCCCTGAAATGTAATAAATACAGAGCTACAGTATGTTTTCTTATGTTTGGTTAGAGCAACCGAAATTGGCTAAGAAAGAACCTTCCAAAATTCAAAGACTTAGCTGATTTCATAATCTTTTATGTATTAGATTATCTTTTCGTGGCATTTTCGCCACGATCATTCATGATGTATTTATAAGCCCTATAAGCTGTTTGATTTTGGGTTCAGCTACCCAAGTAAGCGATAGCTTCAGTTCACCGCTTATACGACGGATTTACATTGAATGAGTCTAAAGCTATTAAATTTTCGACTTATGAAAAATTACAGAGGAGATTTTGTCTTGATACTCTTATAGAATTAGTCTAAAGAATATTTAATGAGTGAGGATCAAATGCCGACAGACTATGAAATAGTAGAGCAGTTCATGATTGATGCTAGAGAAATTGTTGATGAATTAGAGTACAACGAAGACTTATCCCGCGCTCAAGAGATCAAAATAATGTTTAACGCATATGGCGATGATGATGAGCTTGGTGAAAGTATGGATAAGAATATCGAAACGTACTATATGTTTGTCCATAAAGACTCACTAAACGATGGCTTTGTATTTCCAGAGCATGAAACTTTTAGAGGAACTATTATTCATCACTTAGAAGAAGTGAGAATACCTGTAATCTATAACGTCGAGGAAGATTACTGGGATATCAATATTCTGGATGATTTTGAAGAATCTGGATTAGACGAGGAACAGTTATCGAATATTCTTCAGGAGCTATACAAAAGATATTATGAATAAGTAAGGCGAACTACATTCGCCTGTGTTTCGCTCTCGCTCACACATTCCTTTTTTCTTTGATTGATTTTCGCTAGATTCAACCTACACTGAGCCTTAAGCAACAGGCTCAGTTATAGGAAAGGACTTTCGCCGAGTTCTTTACTACACCACTTAGGGCACAACCCGATTGGGTAAGGGCGGTTTCGCTATCTCCTTTTATGTGCGGCCGTAAAACGCAACAATGACATAAGCATTAAGTGGCTACCTATGTCGTGTTTGCAAGTTGCTGTGTAAGCAGGGCTTGCTCGTGATCTTTTAATCTTTGTGCTGAAATATTCTTATATCAATTAGTAAGCAACTCTAATGGCGTCCTGTAAAGGATAGTGATACTAAGTCTCTGCTACTGCCCAGAATTTCCATGACTGCGACTCTAAGTCCAGCTTTAGGGTGACATAACAACTGAGTGTCACTGCTCTTGTTTCAGTAGTAATTTATAAAGTTATTTAGCAAAACCTAATAAAAGAAGAATAGATCTGGTTGAAATTTATTAGATCTCTGTGGCTTTTGGCAAAAAGTGGTTGTCCAACCAAAACTTATGACAATAAATTAAGTGTGCCCATTTAACTTAAAGGAGAAAACGATGAGCACATTAAACAGTTTGAAAATGGTTAATTCAAGAAAACCGACAAGTATTCCACCAGTTCTGCATCGCCGTAATAAATTAGCAAACAAGGTATGGGAGCAGCTCCAGCTAGCCAAAGCTAGTAAAGATGGCGGAACTTTTACTGTTAAGAAATTTAAGACAGTTAAAGACAGTGATGGCGCACGTAAAAATATTGAGCATGAAAAGCGTATTCGACAGTGGTGGTTTGTAGCTGCCGATGGCAAGGTTTGCTTAAACGTTCGCTATGGTGCCAAGATCATTGAATTTGCTAAAGGCAAGACTGCTGTGGAAGTAAATTCTGCAGACGAGCTAATTAAAGCATTAGAGATTATTAAGGTTGCTGTAGAGGCTGGGGAATTAGATACCCAGATTGAAGCGGCGAGTGGCGCAGTACGTGCAGGCTTTAGACGATAAAACTAGGGGTGCCGTGCTTGGCACCCCATAGTCGGGATTAGCTAATCCCGACGAACTAGCGAAGCACAAGACGTCTACACCAGCCCTAGCTAGGGCGTTTTTGGGGTAACGGCGTCAATGAAATTTCTCGCCTGCTGGCGGGATTAGAAATGAATTGGGTGCTGAAGCCCACTTCGCAGAGGCGAGCCACATGGCCGAGAGCCGAATGCGACATGATTAATCTTGTGGGTTTGAATATCTCTCGCTAAATATATGAAAAGGAGATAACGATGAAACTTGATGAAATCATCACTGCAGATGAAAAGATGAAACTAGCCAGACTGATCTTTAACAATACATTTAATCAGCTGGCTAATGAAGTACCGCAAATGCCAAGGCCTGTAGCTAAGCCTGTAGCAAAACCAATCGCTACCAAAGCAAAGCCTCGAGTACCAAAACGAGCGCCAGTGGCAGCCCCACCTAAACCATTGCCTAAAGCTAAGCCAATACCAAAAACGCCAACACAAATAAAACATCAACAGCACAAGCATCAACATGACTTTGCTCAGACCGTCAAAAAGACTTTCGATAAGGATAATGTGAAGATGCCTAAGTCTCTTCAGCCATTACCAAGGAATATTATTAGCCCTATTGGTGGGGTTGATGCTGAGTTCAATAAGAATCTGGATCTGGCTAGAAAAGACTATGAACTTCAAAACCGCGATAACGAATCAAAACCTTGGTTTCCTGAGTGATATATACGATTCAAATTAAAGATCTGATTCATTAAGCAGGCATAGTAAAAATAGTTTGTCGTTTTAAACGACATTGCGAGTAACCATGGTGGGTGACCGACACATATTGGCTTTACTGTTTGCGCACAGTTTTTACACGCTATCGTAACTTTTTGATTACGCTCAGGATTTTTGCGCACGAAATGTCTCAGGTGGGGTTAACCACTTGAAATCAAAGCGAAAGCGGTCTATCGGAGGATATTTGAAAATCCTTGTGTCGGTGGTTCGATTCCGCCCCGGGCCACCAAGAAACACTAAAACCACCTTCGGGTGGCTTTTTCATTTGTGGGTATCATTAAAGACGTCCATCTCTAGGAATAAAAAATGCTTAAGCTCTACTATCACCCATCACCTAATCCAGCAAAAGTAGCTTTGTATTTAGAAGAGACCAATACGCCTTACGAAATTATTGTTACCGATACCCGTAAGGGCGATCAACACAAACCAGAATTTAGAGCAATCAATCCTAATGGAAAGACGCCTGCTTTAGTTGATGGCGACATTAAGGTGTTCGATAGCAATGCCATCATGCTTTACTTGGGCGAGAAGATTGGTAAGTTTATGCCGGCAAATACGCCACAGGCACATGCTGAGCTTTATTCATGGCTCATGTTTGTTGCGACTGGCATTGGTCCGTATTGCGGACAGGCTGTTCACTTCAAGCACTTTGCCCCAGAGCCAAAAGAATATGCCGTTAATCGTTATGACTTTGAAGCATGGCGTCACTGGCTATTAATTGAAGAGCGTCTATCTAAACAGCCCTATATGCTTAGTGAATACAGCATTGTTGATATGTCTGTTTGGGGCTGGGCCAGGGTGATACCGTTTGTATTGGGCGAAGGTGCCTGGGAAAAACTACCTAGTGTGAAACGCCTTTTAGACGAGATTAATGCCAAGCCAAGTGCCCAGGCTGTTGAGGCGATTAAGGCTAAGTACACATTCAAGACAGAGGTAGATGAAGAGTCCAAAAAAAATCTTTTTCCCAGCAATGAACGACTCAAAAAATAAAATGTAAGGAGATATTTAGATGCCATTTGTCAGAATTGATTTAAGTAAAAAACATTCAGAAAGCTTTGCCCAGCAAGTGGGCGAGATTGTTTATGAAGTGATGATGGGGCACATTAATGTGCCTAAAGATGATAAGTTTCAAGTTATTACTAGGCACGAAAGCCAGGAGCTGGTTATACCCAAAAGTTATCTAGGCATTGAGTATTCTGAAGATATTGTTTTCATCCAGGTGACTCTAAATGAGGGCAGAACTACGGAGATAAAGAAGAAGTTCTACAAAGCCATATGTGAAGGTTTGGTTGAAAAGCTCAAGGTCAGACCCCAGGATATCGTTATTAATTTAGTTGAGGTGAGTAAGGAAAACTGGTCATTTGGCAATGGAGAAATGCAATACGCACCAAAGGATTAGACATCCTCTGCTCTGGTCGATTCCGCCCTACGCCACCAAGAATCACTGAAACCACCTTTGGGTGGTTTTTTATTTGTCACTACTTATTGTGAGGAATTATTAGCATTGTCTGTAATAATTGAGATATTTCTTTATATTAGAACGATATGACCCATTTGATCGAATTAACTTATGTGAGCGAGCCGGCTCAAGAAATGTCTTTTCTCGGTTTGATGCGTTTGCTTTATCACTCCTATTTGAGAAATACGAGCATGGAGATTACAGGCGCCCTGATTTTTGAAAATAATCGCTTTGGTCAAGTCATTGAAGGGCCAAGGACTCAGATCGAAGGTTTATGGGAAAAAATTCAAAAAGATACTAGGCATAAAAATATTCACCTCGTAGAGTCAAAGCCAATTGAACATAGAAGCTTTAGTAAGTGGACTATGGTTTTTCAGGGTAGTGAAGAAGTAGCTAAAAAATTACCTGAAATAGCTATGGCCGTTGAGAATGTAAATTTTCCTGCTGGACACCCACTCTTGATCGCTCTGAGAGATCTGAAATAATCCGCCGCTTTCATTAGGTTGCTTATTGAGAGGGCGGGATTGAGCATCCTTGGCCCTGGTTCGATTCCGCCTCGGGCCACCAAGAGGCATCAAAACCCCCTTCGGGTGGTTTTTTTATTTGGGGATCTGCTATAAATTAATAAAAGATCTATGGAGCAAAGATGACCCAATCCTCCCGACGTAATTTCTTAAAAACTTCTGCCGTTAGTGCTGTAGCTATTACTAGCACCTCTGGAGTTATGGCTGATGCTGCTAGAGCCCAGTCAATGTCCCTAAAGTCAAATATTCAAGCTAGGGCCAATGAAATATCTAATAATTTATTTTCTGACGATGGCCTGTCATTGCCAATTGCCACCAAGCCTATGTTTTCAAAATTAGCAAAAGGTCTCGATCGAACAATGGTCCTCGGCGGCGGCGGAGAATATTACATCGCTTGGTATTGCGGATTCTTTCATGGTCTTATTGAGTCCGGGTTAGACATGGCTCAACTTCCTGAAATGGTAGTTGGTACTTCTGCTGGTTCTTATATGGGTTCATCATTGCTCTCGGGAGAGTTTTCCCGTTTGCGAAAAGAGTTTGATTTTTTTGGTAAGTTCCCCGAGATTTTTGCCAAGATTGCGCCTTTAACTAAGCCCAATATTAGTCAGGTGAGGGCCGATCAAATTAATATGAGTGCAAAGGACGGCAGTATTGAGACACTTAAAATAATCGGCCATGCTGCTTTAGCAGCGAACAATAAGCTGAACAGCGAACGCATTGAAAGTCTAGTCGCATTGTTAACGGGTGATAGCAAAAAAGATTGGCCGGCTAGTCGTATGTTCACAACGGGAATAGATTGCTATACGGGTGAGCGTATTGTTGTTGGTCAACTAACCGCTAGAAAGAATGGTATTCCCTTATCTCATGGTGCGGCGGCAAGCAGCTCCTTACCAGGGGTTGCTGGACCAACATTATTAGGTCAACGTTATGTCATGGACGGGGGTATTTGCTCTAATCCAGCCCATGTAGATTTAGTGGCTGGCTCAAAAAGAGCTTTGATCATTACTTTGACTGATGGGGTGACGGGCGCAATTCTCACCACCATTCCGCATCCCGTTGCTCAAAATATTGAAGATATCAAGGCGACTGGTACAAAGGTGAAGTGGATAGTTGCCGGCACACCTAAGGGGGTTGACTTGCTTGACCCAAAGCAAATTGCTGGAGCATTGCGTACAGGCTATGATCGATCAAAAATTGAGGCACCAAAAATCAAAGAATTCTGGGCATAGGATTAGCGTCTTTGGTTTTGGTCCTTGCCACCTCGGACCATGGATATCCTTACCTAGAGGTGCCCTAAATTCAGCTAACTAAGTATTTTTTTAAATACTCCTTATAGCCGTTAAATACTGAGATACTTTTTAATACCAAATTATTTAAAATTAAGGCTATTTCTGTTGAGGGGCTTTTTGAGCATCTATTAACTTTGAAATAGCAATTTATTAAGCTTGAACTTAATATTATTTGTTCTTGGCATGAATCAACAATCTTATTGTGATTCTTGAAGAGTGCAGATAGGGCTGCGTTTGTATGGTCAGTTGACTCTTTTATTTGATTCTTCAAATCAGCAATAAGAGCCTGATGAGCCGCTATAAATTGTTCCGCCTCAAGTGTTTTTTCGGCGCTTGCCGTCAGCAGTTTGCCTTTGGCGTAAATGGAAGACGGCTTTAAGTTCAAACTTTGTACTGGACTGCGAAGATTAAAATCTGAAATATCTATAGTTTTCATACCAACACCATGCCCTGTAGTTTTTGCCCCTATTTTTATTGCCTTTATCTGGTTCAACCATGAATTACGAATATCTCCATAGGAATAAAAATTTGATTAGGTAAATTTAACCGGTACTGACACGCAGATATTATTCCCTCAAGGGAGCATTCACCGTTCGGTAGCGCTCTTAATGGCCTATTTTCTTTTGAGGCTTGACAGGGTTGGACGCCATCAATCTTGGATATGCCTATCAAGCACTGTCTTTTAAAAGGTCAAATCCATTAGATATCCCTGCGTTGGTTATATTATTTAAAACGATATACCATCGCATTTAGTTCTAAGTAGTAATATTCAAATTAATGAAATACGCAAACGAAATATTCTTCCTTGTTTTTGCTCTGATCCTATGGGGATTACTTTACGGCTCAAGGTTCATATTAATGTCGGGCAAAACTAACCAGTCCAAAAAACTCTGGCTAACCGCCCTCACGCTTACTGCTACTTCCTTTACGCTCTTCGCATTAGCGTCAACAATATCTTTATTCTTGCTTACATTAGCAAACACATGTTTTATTGCAAGCTTTATTTACTTTGGATTATTTTGTCGCTCTCTTAGTATTTTGATCCCAAAAAATGTGAACATGCTTGTTCTTGCGGGCTTGTTGTTTTTCGCTGTTTTATTTGAGTACTTAAGACAAAGGGGATTATTTATACAAAGGGTTGGTTTGGTCAGCATAATAGGAGCCCTCTGTTTTGTTTGGGAGCTAAAGGAGTTAATGCGTCTCAAAGGAATTGGCTCGACTCAACTCCGGTTTTTGGTTTACACCATCGCTATCGAGATAGCCCTTACCGTTGCTAGGTTTGTAGCTTTGTATATTGATGGTGGGTTCTCTACTCCTAACTTATATCAAGAAGGTGTAGTTAGTGCGTCAATTAGATGGGCGTGGCTTGGCATCTCCATCCTATCTTATGTAGCAGTTCTTGGTTATTGGCTAGAAAAGCTCAGCATTGAAAATATTCAAGTCGCTGGCGAACATGAAAAAATTACTGAGCTCTTAAAAGAAAAAGAGCGACTCATCTACGGCCTGATGAAAGCGAATAAAACCGCGGCAACTGGCGCCTTATCTGCATCGATTGCCCACGAACTCAACCAGCCTCTTGGCGCATCTAATCTCAACATTCAGTTTCTGAAAATGAAGCTAGAAAAGGGGGTTCTTAATCCGGAGCTGGGTAAAGAAATCTTAGACTCCCTAGAGCAAGATAACAAGAGAGCCGCTACGATTGTTAAGTCACTGAGGTCAATATTTACAGAAGGTGAATCGAATACTCAAAAAGTTCTGTTGGGTGATTTGATAGAAAAAGTTCTAGATATTGTTAAGCCGGAACTCAAGTCTAAAAATATCCAAATTCAGCTTCAAGTTGATAATGGTTTACTTATTCAGGTTAATTCGGCAGAAATTGAACAAGTGATATTAAATTTGCTCAATAACGCGATTCAAGCATTGGCAAATTCCGGCACGCTCCAGCGTCGTATAGTTATAGATGCCATTAGGGATGGTAAGTCGGTTCAATTAAGTGTTTCTGACAATGGCCCAGGTGTAATTGCGGACTTCAAATCTCAACTATTTGAGTTATTGAGCACTACCAAGCAGACTGGTATGGGTCTGGGACTATGGCTTTGTAAGCATATCGTCACTAGGTATGGAGGCTTTATCCAATATGAGGATGCTGTTGCGGGTGGAGCTAGATTTGTCATTAAGTTGCCACAAGCATATCAATAAGGGTCAATTGATCTCTGCAGACGCTACCTATAATCTTCATTTGTTCACCTAATGGCTAATATCTAAAAACTTTTTTAATAATTAAGATCGTGCCATTGGAGGGGACAATGGCAGGCGTAGAACAAATAAAAGCCGCCAAGTTGCTAGGTAAGCGCTTGCGTAAGGTTCGTGAAGAGCGGGGGTTCAATTTAGCAATTCTTGCCTCAAAACTGAAATTCACCGTAGTTGAAATTGTTGCTATTGAAGATGGCAACCTGTATGCATTTGATAACTCATTAGAAGCATTTGCTGAATCAGCCGACCGTTACGCACAAGAGGTTGGTGCTGATATATCTAGTAAATCAGACCCCATAAAAGAAGTAGAGTCCATTACCGCTAAAGATTGTGATGAATCAATCCCACATTTTTTAAGAAAGCAAGACTAGAGATGTATTGGAAGATTCGATTTAGGATTGATTAATCAGCCAACAGCCCAATTTCTACGAGTCAAATCGATGCTGATAATTTGTGAGATGCTTGCTCAGAGGTTTTAGGCCTCTATCAAATATGAAGCACAAGATCAAGACTCAAATTACCAACGTATATGAATGTCGTTTTAAACGATAGTCTTGAGCTAGAGTCAAACATCCTCAGTCCCAGTCGATTCTGCCCCGGGCCACCAAGAATCTCAATGGCCCACTTGTTGGGCTATACGCTATTAATCTCAGATACCCCCATCAAGAACTATCCTTTAAAAGGATGAATCAATTAGACATCCTTGTGCCTGTCAATATTGTTTAAAGCAATATGGATTTGGTTAAATGCTGTTAAATTGGAACGATTCAATTTTAGGCTCATGAGCTACATCGATTATTAATAACAGTTTTATGTATTTAAAATACCACTCTATAAATTATCGCAAGGATATTGACGGGCTTAGAGCATTAGCCGTGCTCTCAACCATTGCCTACCACGCATTTCCTAACTTGGTTAGTGGTGGTTTTGTAGGCGTTGATATTTTTTTTGTGATCTCTGGGTTTTTAATCACAAAAATTATTTTAGAAAATTTAGAGTCAAATAGTTTTAGCTTTGCAGAGTTTTATTTCCGACGGATCAGACGAATATTTCCAGCATTATTTTTGATACTCGTAACATGCTATGCATTTGGCTGGTTCGCACTTTATGCCTCAGAATTCAAGGGGGTGGGAGAGCATATAGCCGCCAGCGCCGGCTTTTTTCAAAATTTCATTCTTTTAAATGAAATCGCCTACTTTGAAAGAAGCGTAGATACAAAACCATTAATTCATTTATGGTCATTATCTATCGAAGAGCAATTTTATTTACTTTGGCCAGCAATTATTTGGATCTTGTACAAGGCTCGAATTAATTTATTGGGTGCAGTTTTAATCTTAATATTAATTTCATTTTCTATAAATATTTATAACATTAAATTTGATCCAATCACCACTTTCTACTCACCCCTTAGTCGCTTTTGGGAGTTATTAGTTGGCGCACTTTGGGCATGTATTTCACTTAGAAATAGCCAAGAAGCAAGACAATTCAGTCAGGCCGCCTTAAATGTGTTTTCTTGGGTCGGGCTAATACTGATTAACATCGCCATTTTTTGGATTAGTGGTAAAAATTCATTTCCGGGTTGGTGGGCATTATTGCCGACTGTAGGGGCGGTTCTACTAATATCGGCGAACAGCGAAGCAAGTATAAATAGAGTATTTCTTTCTAATAATGTGATGGTTTGGCTGGGAGTCATTAGCTACCCATTGTATTTGTGGCATTGGATTTTGCTAAGCTTTGGACAAATTATCTCGGCCGGAAAATTATCTGATTTTCATAAAATTGCGCTCATCCTAGTCGCGATCGGACTAGCTTATCTTACGCATAGATATTGGGAGAGACTGTTTCGTTATCAGGGCAAAAAAGTTGCTGTTTTATTGATCGCCCTCATGACGTCGATTGGCTATCAAGGGTGGAGTGTTTATGTTCGAGATGGCTTAGATTTTAGACATAAATATGTTTTAGATCTTCATGGAGGAAGGCCGCCACATTCAGATAAAGCCTGCTTACAAGAGTTCGTAGGTTACCAACCAACTTTTTGTAGATTATCTTACGTAGGCAAAAATATAGAGACGGTATTAATTGGAGATAGCATCGCTCATAATCACTTTTCAGGGCTTGAGCGATATTATTCAAATATTGGTAAGAGTTTTGCCATGGTGGGGTGGCCAGGGACTCAGCCATTTCTTAAAAAGACTGAGGCAGAAAATTATTCGCTCGAGACCGGGCATAAAATGAATCAACTCATTATTGGATTGGCACACGATCAGAGCGTAAAAACGGTAATTCTGGGATTTCGTGAAACGGCTATTAATAGCCTAGAAAAAGTCCAGTTAGAGAGAACTATTAAATTCCTCAGAGATAATGGCAAGCAAGCAATACTCATTAGCCCTCCGCCGCACCTATCTTTTGAGCCCATTGAGTGCACTGGTATGCCACCATTTAGGCCGACTCTTAATAAAGAATGTATACAGCTTGCAAAAGATATAAACGCCCAATACTTCATTGCAAGGACTGAGTTAATTAAGATAGCTGAAAATTCCAACGTTAAATTATTCGATACATATCAGCAAATTTGTATTCAGGACAAGTGCCAATTAAGAATTGAGGGTGGTCTGCTTTATCGAAACAAGGGCTACTTATCAATTGCCGGCTCTGAGAAAATTTTTGAAAAATTTACTGAATAGAAATTTGGGTGTAAATCCATGAAACGTCGTTTTAAACAACGCCTCATGTGGTGGTGTCCAGCACCACAAGGATGCTCCATCCGCACCCCCTTTGTCGATTTTAGATTTTGGTGTAAAAATTTACACCTACGGTTTAAATAAGGGATTTCAAATGAAACGATTGGTAAAGCTGACCACTGTAATGTTGTTAGTTGTGTTCTTGGGCGGTTGTCTTGCTAGCTCTAGTTCGCCGGTTGGGGTTAGTTGTAACTATGGAACAGGAAAGCCTTTTTGGGATCTTCCAATTGAATGTCAAGGTCGATAATTCTTGTGTTGGTGGTTCGATTTCACCTTACGCCAAAAAAGAAACACTAAAACCATTCTCGTACGGTTTTTTAGCTAGGTTTGTTAGTATTCGATTATGAAAAAACTAATCATTTCTTTGGCCCTGGCTTTGCTCTCAATTAACTCATTCGGATTTGAGATATTTGCCTTGGGCACAAGTAACACAAATTGTAAAAATTCTGGTCAAGCCTACACGATAAAACTAAATGAGTTATTGGCTCAGGATAAAGTTAATGCCACTGTAATTAATGCTGGGGTAGATGGTGATAGACCCGCCTTTATGATGACTAGATTGCAGCAGGGCTTAAAGGCCAATCCCAATACTAAGATAGTGATTTTTGAGCCTGGGCCAAACGAAAAGAATCCTAGATTTAACCTTGGCCCTACAGAGGAGATTTTGGCTTATCTTCAAAAACAGAATATGCCAACGATTTATGTATCCCATATTTTGATTCAAAGCAACGAAGAGGCTCAGGAATTGGCAACCAAGTATGGCGCTCATTACTACGGACATTGGAATAAAAATATTCCAACTGATAGTGAGCACAGGTTGTTTGATATTCCTGGTGGCGGTGGGGGGCATATGACAGTTCTAGGCTGTCAAAAATGGTCTCAATATATGCTTCCAATGATTAAGCAAGTAATTAAAGAAAAAAACATCCAATAGACTCAGATATCTTGAAGCCTTGGTCGATTTGGCCCCGGGCCACCATGAAATATAAAACTACCTTTGTGTTGTTTTATATTTGACCAGAGACGGGTAATCCCTAGTGTAGTGATGTTAACCGCATGATAGATTACTAGTCGGAGTAAAAAACTTTAATTACAAGAATCTAATATGGAGAGACTATGAGCAACCAAAGACGTGAATTCCTAAAGGCATCTGCCATAGCCGGTGGCGCTGCGCTAACCACGCCCTTTATTGCAAATCAGGCTGAGGCAGCTGGACCTGGTGCAGGCGCTATCAGAATTGCCAATCCTGACATGGCAAAGAACATGACTGTTCTAAATTACAAAGTGGACAATAAATATGTTCTAGGCGTAAAGACAGATAAAGGAATTTTAGATGTTGCTAAAGCGGCAAAACAGTTTAAGGTTAAGGCGCCAATTAATACTGATGATTTGATTCAGAATGGTGATCAAGGTCTAGGTAAGCTGGTGGGCCTGGCGTTGAGCAAGGGCGGCCAAAATTTGTTTTTGGACGAATCTAAAATCGAATATGCGCCCGCTATTACCAATCCCGAGAAAATCATCTGCGTGGGATTGAACTACGCAAAGCATGCTAAAGAAACTAATAATCCCATTCCAACGTTACCAATTTTATTCAATAAATTCAATAACACACTTAATAGCCATAACGGCGTTGTAAAGGCATCATTAGTCAACGCAGAAAAGTTTGATTACGAAGCAGAGTTGGTTATTGTGATGGGTAAGCGTGCATATAACGTTAGTGAGGCTGATGCTTTGTTATATGTATTTGGCTATGCTACAGGACAAGACTTTACAGCGCGTGATTTACAGCAACGTAGTAGTCAGTGGATGATTGGTAAAACCAATGATGGATTCGCCCCAATAGGGCCATATATTTTGACATCAGATTTAGTTGGAAATCCAAATCAACTGAAGATAGAGCAATACGTTAATGGTGAGGTTCGTCAGTCGTCTAATACTAACGACATGGTTTTTAATTGTGCCCAGATTGTGAGCTATGCCTCCAAAATTTTTACCTTAGAGCCGGGCGATATTATTTTTACCGGCACGCCTGAGGGTGTTATTACAGGGTACCCTAAAGAAAAACAGGTATGGCTTAAACCAGGCGATAAACTTGAAACGCGTATTGAGAAGTTGGGCAATCTTAAATTTATCGTGGCTTGAGATTGGTGGCATAAAAAGATTCGACACACTTATTCTTGGTCGATTCCACCCTAAGCCAACAAGAATCAAAATAGCCCACTTGTTGGGCTATTTTATTTTGCCCAACTTGATAATCCTATTTTAGATGGAATGGCTTCTCAGAATATAATTATTTTACTTAAATAAAAAATGATTAAGCAACAGCAGCTACACTCAAATTTCAATTTAATAGGTAGATTTTTATGACAACAGTAAAGCAAGTTATTGAGCAAAAAGCGAAAGCCATTTTTTCTGTACGATCATCTGATACCGTAGAAGATGTCTTGATGCTGATGCGCGAGCATCGAGTAAGAGCCATTTTAGTTATCGATGACGGTGTTTTGGCGGGGATCGTGTCACAGGGGGATTGCGCTATAAAAGTGTTATTGCCGAACAATAATCCAAAACAAGTGGCCGTTTCAAAAATAATGACAGCAAAACCACTTACCGTAACGCTATCTAACTCATTAGATGAGTGTATGGCAATAATGGTTCATAAGCACATCAGACACTTACCCGTTCTAGAGGAAGCTCAAGTGGTTGGAGTGATTTCTGTTGGAGATTTAGTAAAAAGCATTATTGAACATCAAGGTAGTCAGATTAAGTTTCTAGAAACTTACATTCATGGTCACGGAGCTTAGTCTTTGTTGTAAATAAATTTAAAGCCCAGGTCGATCTAGGCTCGGGCTACTAAGAAATACAAAAGTCTTTTTCTCGCAGTTTTTATTGATGCAATTGGTGGCCAATGCTTAGTAAGGCGATAGATCTCAATAAGGGTTAAAGTATTAAATCAATCAAAAAGGGGTGAATATGAATCGCATAAAAAGTATATTAATGGCTTTGGTGGCTGCGGCTATTTTGGCTGCCTGTGCATCAATGACCGGAGTGGCATTAGCACCATTTACTAAAGCTAACGATGGCGTATTGGCTGGAAACAATGGTATGACCTTGTACACCTATAGTAAGGATGTCGTTGGTTCAGGTAAGTCAGTTTGTAATGGTATGTGCGCAAGCAATTGGCCGCCACTATTGGCAGAAGGTGGTCCGGCTGTGTCTGGTGATTATTCAGTAATTACCCGCGATGATGGCAAAAAGCAGTTAACGTTTAACGGCATGCCTTTGTATTTCTATGTCAAAGATGTCAAGCCGGGCGATAAGACTGGTGATGGTCGCTCAGAAGGTGCTTGGCGCATTATCAAGATGTAACAATATTTTATAGGCTCAGGCATCGTGGGCGCTAGCCTACTTTGCTCTTGACCGCCAAGAATAACCATCCGCGGGTGGTTTTTTCATGTGAATTCATGTCTTCTGGTTGGGTAAGTCAATAAGACTACTTGTAGTAAGGTTTTTGTTTTGGTTGAAGAGTATCAGCACAAGCTCTATTCTGATTTGACATAAACAAAAAGAGGCAAAAAATGATTAAAAAGATTTCCCTATCAGTCGGCGCTGCATCGGTTTTGTTGCTGGTAGCCTGCCAGTCAATGGAGCAGGGCGCCGGTCAAAAAGCGTCCGCCAGCCTAGAGTCGCGCTCAGGCTCAAATGCAAAAGGTACAGTAAATTTTGTATGGCAAGGGCATGATGTTTTGGTCACCGGAAATTTTTCTGGATTAAAGCCAAATGCTGAACAAGGGTTTCATGTTCATGAAAAAGGAGATTGCTCCGCCCCTGATGCTACTAGTGCAGGCGGCCACTTTAATCCAGACACAAAATCGCATGGAATGCCTGGAAGCGGCGCAAATCATGCTGGAGACATGCCAAACATTAAATCGGATGCCAACGGAAATGCCATTTACTCTGCAAAGCTAAGTGGCTTTACTGTGAATAATGGGCCAACTGGTATTTTGGGAAAATCTGTTGTTGTGCATCGTGACCCCGATGATTACAAATCACAACCAGCAGGCAACTCAGGTCCAAGAATTGCATGCGGCTTAATTAAGTAAGGTTGGGCATACTATGTCTTAATTGCTAATAGTTCAAGTTAGCGAGAGAAATGAAAACCACCTCCGGGTGGTTTTCTCATTCATAGGTCTCATGCTGTACATCAGAGATCTCCTTTTAAACGACAATAGAAATTCATAATAAAAAAATATAGGAAAAATTATGTACAAGCTAATTGCCTTTGATGCCTATGGAACATTGTTTGATGTGTACTCCATCAGTCAGTTGGCAGAAGAATTATTTCCGGGGCATGGCCAGGCGCTTGCTTTGATGTGGCGCGATCGTCAAATTGAGTACACCCGCTTAGTGACGATGAGCGATCCCAACCCAAATGGCAGTAAGTACTATCTCCCGTTTTGGGAATTAACTATTCGTGCATTGCGTTATGTCTGTAAGCGGATGAATTTGAGTCTCACACCAGAATACGAAAAGCGGCTGATGGATCAATATGCCAAGCTAACTAGTTTTGAAGATAGCTTGGCCGTTCTAAAAACCATTAAAGAAAAAACTATTTTTACGGCCATATTGTCTAATGGCAACAAAGACATGCTCGCCACCGTAGTCGACAGCAACGGCCTGAACTTCTATTTAGATAAAGTGATAACAGTGGAAGATATACATTTATTTAAAACTGCTCCGCAAGCCTATGATCTTCTTTTAAAAACATTCCCAATTAAAAAAGAAGAAGTTCTCTTTGTATCGAGCAACGCTTGGGACGCGCTAGCAGCCAAATGGTTTGGTTTTGATGTGTTTTGGGTTAATCGTCTTGGGCATCCGTTTGAAGAAATTGGTGAGAGGCCAAATTATGAGGGTAGCTCCTTAAGCAAAGTATTGGAAGTAATTTAATACTTAGTTTTTAATTGAGATGGGTGGTGGAGATGCAGCATTCCGATATGCCGAACCTAACGCTCTTACAATGAGCGTAAAGTAGCTATATAAAGCGAGGGACTATGACTGCTATTACACCCACTATTGAAGAACTACAAATTCTAGAGTCCCTTCGGGACCACAGGCGAAAGCATCGCAAAGACTTCCCTCGCAATATCTCAAGTCATGTTGAGGGTAACGCTCCAGGGTTAACGACTGGCCAGAAAATTTCTGATGTTGTCGCAAAAACGGTAGGCTCATGGAAGTTTATCCTAGTTCAAAGTGCTTGTATTTTTGCTTGGATTAGTTATAACTCAATGAATAACACGAACACATGGGATCCCTACCCATTTATTTTGCTTAATTTGATGCTTTCTTTTCAGGCGGCATATACCGCCCCAGCAATCATGATGAGTCAGAATCGACTTTCAGAAATAGATCGGCAGCAGGCTAGCAATGATTTTGAGGTCAATGTGAAAGCGGAGCTAGAGATTGAACTCCTGCACCAAAAAATTGATTTGTTGAAAGAAAAAGAGCTATTCGCTCTAACGAAGGCTGTTGAGGCTTTGAGTGAAAAACTAGATGGCATGCGTAAGTAGGGTACTTTCATATCACCAAACTATTTGCATGAAGCAGCTCCTTTACTTTTTTCTGATTGCATCGTGCAGTATTGCCTTGGCACAAGAATCATCCACTGCATATGACTTAAAAGTAGCCGTCACGAGAGTTGGCGATCGCTTTCAGGTGAGCGCAAGCTATGAAGTGCCAATCACTATATGTGAAGCCTTTGCATTTATTACTGACTATGAGGGCGCTAAAAATCTGCCCGGGATAGTCGACTCAAAAGTGCTTTCTAGATCAGGGAATAAAGTGAAGGTCGCTCGCTTGCTTGAGGAAAGAATTCTATTCATCCCATTTGAGATGCGTTCTGAGTTGGAGTATGTAGAGATTCCCAACAAAGCATTGCTTTTTGAGCAATTAAGCGGAGACACAAAGTATTACAAGGGGAGTTGGCGGTTATTGTCTGAAAAGGATTTCACTACCTTTAAGTACGATGCCCAGATTGAGCCGAACTCTTTAGTGCCATCAGCAGTGATCGAATTCTTTATTAAAAGTATTTTGCGTCGACAGTTTGAGTCAATGGCTGAGCTCGCGTCAGTGAGGAAGTCAATACCGCTAAAGACTTGTAGATAGATCATGGTTTAGTGGGTTAAGATTACACTGATGACCAATCTCAATCAATTACCTGGCGACTTACCTATTCCTAAGGATGATGGAGCTGCTGATCATTTGGTGGGTATGAGCTTGCCAGCCATTTCCCTAAAAACAACGGCTCATGCCCAATTTAATCTCGGCGAGATTAAGGGGTGTTTGGTGATTTACTGCTATCCAATGACTGGCCAGCCCAATGTTCCATTGCCGGATGGATGGGACCAAATCCCGGGAGCAAGGGGATGTACCCCACAAAGCTGCTCATTCAGAGATCACTATCAAGAGCTTCGGTCGCTTGGTGCGGATGTTGTAGGGCTGAGTGTGCAATCTACTGAATATCAACAAGAGATGGCGGATCGTTTGCATTTGCCATTTCCAGTACTAAGCGATGAAGATTATCGATTTCAACAAGCTTTGCGTTTGCCCACCTTCGTTGCTGCCGGAATGACGCTATTAAAGCGCATCACCCTGATCGCAAATGAAGGTGTGATCGAAGCTGTTCACTACCCCATCTTTCCAAGCGACAGTGATCCGGCTTGGGTAATTGATTATTTAAAAAATAGATCCCCTTAATTTTTATTGGCGCAGATTGTATTTTGCCCAGATCTTTCTGACTAATGTAGGCCATGGGAAGCGCTCCAAGAAAAGAAATGTTGCTTTGCAGCAAAATTTCCTTGCTAAGCCTAAAATAAGCTATTAATATGGTGCAGTGCAACAAATAACCAATTAAAGGAAAGATCATGTTCAAAAATCAATTTACAGAAAACCAAACTAAATCCGTAGAAAACGCACGTGCGTTGGGTCAAACCGCTCTTGAGAATGCCCAAGAGTTAGCAGAAATCAATTACCAAGCTGCACAACAAGCAGTGGCTAATGCACAAGCCAAAGCAGCTGAGTTAATGAAGGGTAAAGATGCAAAAGCAGCCTTAGAGCTCCTGCAAAGCCCAGAAGTACAAGAAGCAGTTGCTGAAGTTGCCGAGTATCAGAAAAAAGTGACTGCAGTACTGCGCCGTGGTAACCAAGATCTGGTTGAGGCTGTAGAAGCTGCTATCAATCAATCACAGGACGATCTGAAGAGTTTTGTGGCTGCTGCTACATCAAAAGCGCCTGCTGGGTCAGAGGCATATGTCAGCTCCTTTACCTCCGCATTTAATACGGCAATGCAAAACTTTGACCAAGTACGTTCAAGCACTCAAGATGCTTTTGCAAACTTTGAGAAAAGTGTAGAAACTGCAATGAAGAGTGTGCAGGGTCAATTTAGCCAAGCTCCGAAGACAGCAAAAAGTCGCACTAAGTAATTAGCAGATCGCAGTCAGATAAAAGACCCCGTGTATGCGGGGTTTTTTATTGGGGTTGTCGCTAAAGAGGGATGCAAAAAGATGCAGAGGTAAAAGTAATACCCTGATGGTATTGTTAGATTTAATTCTTGATAAGATCATTCAATTCAATAAATCTTGAGAACGCTATGAGATTAGAACGCATCATAACTACGTTGTTGCTTAGCTTACTTCTGCTTGGTGGGTGCTCTAAAGAAGATCCGTCCAACCTAATTAAGGTTGCCATATCGCCCGCAATCCCGCCAATGCTGTTTGAAAAAGATGGGAAATACTCAGGTATAGACCTGGAGATATTTGAGGGTTACTGCAAGTCACGAGGCTGTACATTTAAAGTAACTGCCTACGATTGGCTTGGAATGCTGGGAGCGGTAAGCAGTGGCCAGGCTGATGTTGCATTCTCTGGAATCTCAATTACAGACAAGCGCAAAGAGGTAATGGATTTTTCCAATCCATACTTCACTAGCACCTGGCAGTTAATTGGTTTAAAAAACCGCAATATCAAAATAACTGATTTAGGACAGCTGCGCAAATACACGATTGCCTATCCAACAGGAAGTGTCTTTGATGATTATGTAAAAAATGAATTGCAGCCAAAAGGCTATTACTCAGTTGAGCAAGTAAAGTTATACCCATCACCAACGGAAGCCTTGATTGCATTGCAAAACGGCAATGTAGATTTGGTATTTGTTGACAACGTGATGCTGATTAATTACCAAAAAACTTTAAATCTCCCAGTTAGTAGTAGCTACCAAGTTGTTGGGTTTGATAATCTTGGGTTTGCCTTCAAAAAAGACTCTAAGCTGCGCGATGACTTCAACCTCTACCTTGCTGAGCTCGGACCGGAAAAGATAAAAGCTATTATTGATCGCTGGACACAATAAATTGAAGTGATTCACGCAGATTGGGTTAAAGTGTTTCTTAAGTCGATTATTTCAATAATTTATAAGGAAAAATATGTCCCATCATGACAAGCTAATAGCTGCATTTGAGGCGTACCAATCAGAGAATGAAAAGTTCCACGGAAAAGGAGTTAAAGCTTCTGCAGCGAGAGCTCGTAAAGCTTTACAAGAGATTGCTGGTTCTTGCAAAGAGCGCCGTAAAGAAATTACCGCTGAAAAAGAAGCGCTTGAAGGTAAGTCAAAGGGTGAGGGCATGTCACAAGATGCCGCTCGTCACGCCCACATCAGAAAGTAGGCCTTTTCTAAAAAAGCAAAAAGTCACCTAAGGGTGATTTTTTGCTTAGAGGTCGACGCCTTCTAAGGCGGAACCTTCAAGATGACGAGTATCAGCCCATTTCTCAACTGACCAGCCAACACCTTGCTGATGGGTAATCCAATTTAATGAAGCATTTGGCACTGATGCAACCCGTTCAGCCCTTAAAGCTTGCTTACTAGCAATTCGATACATCATGTCGAGCGTACCACCATGACTAACAAGTAAAATTGTTTTACCTGAATGCTGTTCTTGTATTTTGTCTAAAACATTTTGAACACGCAATGCGAATTGCTCAATACTTTCACCACCTTCGAGCTCATGCTCTAAGTCGCGAGTAATATGAGCTTGCCAAATTTCAGGTTGTAGTAATGACGCCTCTTGAATCGTAAGCCCCTGAAGTGCGCCAAAGTGGCGCTCTCGTAAGGCACTATCCACCCTTGCCTCTACGCCAAATAATTCAACAATAGCATTTGCAGTATCGGCCGCTCTTTGAAGGTCGCTGGTATATAAAACATCAAATAAGAGCTTTGCAGTTTTAAGGGCTTGCGCCATTTGGCGAGCCTGCTGGAGGCCTTTGGTATTGAGGGGGATATCGGTATGCCCTTGAAGGCGTCTTTCAGCATTCCAGTTAGTTTCACCATGGCGAATTAGGCAGAGTTTTGTGATCGACATATTGCAATATTAAGTTGAATTATTTTTTTAAGGTCCAAGCGCGTGGGTTGTGCTCAAAGCCCAGATGCTCATAGTAGGTATTTGCTTTCGGAGCTGCAAGCAACACAATCATGCAGCTTGGCTTCAAGCGCTGCTTAGTTTCTTCAATGAGCCGCCTTCCTATGCCCTGTCGCTGGTAATGTTCATCTACAGCAAGGTCGGCTAAATACGCCACATAGGCAAAGTCTGTCAGACTACGACTGATCCCAACTAGTTTTTCACCATCCCATGCCGAAATGGTGAGATTTGCATTGGCAAGCATCGCTGCAAAGATTTCAACACTATCAATTGGGCGACGCTCACCGAGAGTGGATCGGGTATAGAGGTCGATCGCCTGTTCTGGACTAATGCTTGCATGCTCGGTATAGACAATCATTTTTCTTGGTTTGATAAGTATGTGAGCGAATCGCCATTGCTAATAGTCCCAGAGTCTAGCGCTTCTGCTCTGAGGCCGCCCCTATTCTCAAAAGCATGAATGAAGTCAGGTTTTTTCAGTAAGTTGGCTGGTCGCTGGCAAGGTTCGCATAATTCAGTGCCCTTGAATGCGATGCCTCCTAAATAGAAAATCTTACCAACTAAGCCATTTAACTCCCCCTCAGAGATACCGCTAATGACAAGATTTCTTCGAGTATCACCCTCGCCAAAAGGAGTTTGCTGCTTGGCGCGCAATTGGCCATTAGCACTTTCTATGCCTGAGAGAGTAATGAGGGAAATGTGACGTATTTTTAGCTTGGTCTTAGAGAATGCGCCCAGACCTAGTGCGTAGCGATCCCCTGCAATTCCTTCGCCGGCAATAATCTTGGCTCGTGTAAGCGGCACCATCAACTCGCCCGCTCGAGCAGCAATATAAATGGAGTGAATTTGAGGGAATGCTTTCATGGTGACAGCATATTACATAAGAAAAAGCCCCGGTAATTTCGGGGCTTAGTACTTAGGCTACGACTGCGGTTGTAATGGGTGCCGCAACCGGAGGGCGCTTATTGAGAGCCCTCTGAATCTTTGCTTTCTCTTTAGGCTTGGTGCTCGATTCGAGCAATTTACTGAGTTGAGTCACGGTAAGTGGTCCCAATTTGGCTTTGCCAGTTTTGCTCACCATGGGGTCGTTTTTTCTATTTCTTTGATTTTGGCCAACAGCCATATATTTTCCTAGAGTCTTGGAATGATGAACCTCTGAGCTTGCTCAGCAGACTCCCCTATGTAGGGCGCGAAATAGTGATCACAGATCAGAATAACAGTTAAGTGACCTAGGCGCTATGATTGAAAGATCTCTATCGGCTTTATCTTTAAAAGGCGTGGTTTACTACATGCTTAGCTCATGATGAATATTTCTAATCTTATTTTTGCCGCCATTATGGGTGGGCTCATGTCATTAAGCATTACCTTAGCCACCACTTTGGTGCGCGTAGGTTTTGTGCAGAATTTCTTTTGGTTATGGCTTGAGCTTTGGGCGGTGGCTTACCCGGTTGCGATTATTTGTATTTTGATCTATCGCCCATTGGCTAGTAAGCTCACTGCCAGTTTAGTAAGGAAGCTGGAGCGATGAGCAGGCGAATGCCTTGATTGAATAAGAGGATTTTTATGGCGCATATAAAATATGTTTTATTGCTAGGTATGATTGGCTTGAGTGCTTGCTCCGCTGTTTATACCGATGCATCAGATTCGAATCATGTGACTTTTCTGAATAGTGATGGCGAATCTATTGCCTCACTTACATCAAAGGCCAATGCTTATTGCGCACAATATGGCAAGACTGCATCGTTTAGAAAAAATGATACTCAGTTACTTGCGGTATTTGATTGCAATTGGCCGCAATCAAGCCCACGCTAGCGTTAACCAGCGAGGTCTGATTGATAGATCAGGCCTGCATGCTCTCTTAGGGCATGGAACTGAATGGATTCCCAGCGCTGTTGAGCAACATCCAGTTCAGATTTGTGGCTAGCTAAAAATACAGAAGCGCCCACAACATCCTCTGCCATACGGTGAATATTCTCTTGTATAAATTTTTTGAGTGCTACTGGATCTTCGGAGCTTACCCAGCGAGCCAAGTTATAACGTGCCGGTAGTAAGCGGACTTCCGCCCCATATTCCGTCTGTAGTCGATGGCTCACCACTTCAAACTGTAGCTGTCCAAATGCTCCAAGCAACATGGTGCCGCCAGTCATGGGGCGAAATACTTGAATCGCACCCTCTTCGCCAAGCTGCATTAGACCAGTGCGCAACTGCTTGGAGCGCAATGGGTCTGCAGATTCAACCATGCGGAAAATTTCTGGAGCGAAAAATGGTAGGCCTGTGAATTGCAATTGCTCGCCTTCGGTGAGCGTGTCTCCCAACCGAAGTAAGCCATGGTTTGGCAATCCAATAATATCTCCAGGGAAAGCTTCATCCAAGATGTCGCGTCGTTGCGATAAGAAAGATAGTGCATTATTAGTACGCACTTCTTTGCCGTTGCGACAAATCTTCAGTTTCATGCCGCGCTGAAAATGCCCTGAGCAAATGCGCAAGAAGGCAACGCGATCTCGATGGGCTGGATCCATGTTTGCTTGAATCTTAAAGACCACTGCAGAGAATTTATTCTCTGCTGGACTAACTTCACGTTGTAAGGCTTTGCGCGATCCCGGTGATGGTGCAAGTTCAACTAAGGTATTGAGAATTTCACGAACACCAAAGTTATTAATGGCCGAGCCAAAGAATACCGGTGACTGACGACCTGCTAAAAAGGCTGCTCTGTCAAAGGCGGGCATAGCATTTTTAATTAAATCCACCTCAGCAAGCGCATTTTCAAGATCAGTGCCCAGGCGCTCTTTTAGGGCGGGATCATTAATATCAACAATTGCATGAGAATCTTCAGTCACGCGATCTTCACCTGCTTTGAACATGCGCATTTGAGAGTTGGCAATATCAATCACACCGGCGAAGGATTTACCCATCCCTACTGGCCATGTAAAAGGAACTACTTCAATGCCCAGTGCAGTTTCAATTTCATCCATCAACTCCATGGGCGGCTTTACTTCGCGATCCATCTTGTTGATGAAGGTCACAATTGGTGTGTTGCGTGCGCGACAGACTTCAAGCAAACGCAAGGTCTGTGACTCAACGCCATTAGCAGCATCAATCACCATCAATGCAGAATCAACCGCTGTCAATACGCGATAAGTATCTTCGGAGAAGTCTTGGTGACCTGGGGTATCAAGAAGATTAATAATACAATCGCGATATTCCATTTGCATTACTGAGCTGGCTACAGAAATACCACGCTGTTTCTCAATTTCCATCCAGTCAGAGGTCGCATGTCGACTAGCTTTACGGGCTTTTACACTGCCCGCAATCTGAATCGCTCCCGCATACAGCAAGAGTTTTTCAGTAAGCGTTGTCTTGCCTGCATCTGGGTGAGAGATAATGGCAAAGCTACGGCGTCTTAAAACTTCTGCGCCGGGAGTGCTGGAGGTGGTGGTATCGATGGTAATTCTGCGTTTAATCTAATTGACAGAATTATAGACGGGCGGAGCTTCTTAGAATTGCTCTTGGGGGCTCACAAAGCGCCATTTCCCAGGTGGTAGGGCACCCAGCGAAATTCTACCCATACGCACGCGCTTGAGACCTAAAACCCGGAGGCCAACCATTTCACACATACGACGAATTTGACGCTTACGGCCCTCGCGTAGAACAAAGCGAAGTTGATCTTCGTTCTGCCAACTGACTTGAGCTGGCTTTAAAACGACACCATCTAATTCCAGGCCATGTTTAAGGCGATCTAAATCTTCAAAAGAGAGAGCGCCTTCAACTCGGACCAGGTACTCTTTCTCGATGGGGCTATTTTCACCAATGAGGAGTTTTGCGATACGACCATCTTGAGTTAAGACCAGCATGCCAGTGGAGTCAATATCAAGGCGACCGGCGGGCGCTAAGCCGCGGGTATTAAAGCGTGGATTACGACCCTTGTCTAAGGGGCTCGCAAAGTAATTCTCGGGAGTGATAAGCGAGGCTGCTGGTTGATACTCTTGCTCGTCATCATAGTGAGAGATGAAGCCGACTGGCTTATTAAGAATGACTGTAATGCGCGATGCCTGCTGTGCTTTGGCGCCAGACTGGAGCTCAATTTTCTGATGACGAAAAGCCCGAGAGCCTAGCTCATTGACTACTTCACCATCGACGGTGACCAAGCCTTGCTCAATATAAGAGTCCGCCTCACGTCGGGAGCAAAGACCTAGCTCAGAGAGTAACTTGGATACACGTATTTTTTCTTCCATGGCGATATTATCGGGCAATTGCCTCAGTAAAGACTAGGTTCTGACAATATGAACACTGCACAGGGGCTACAGCAGAAGCGCTAATAGGGACTCGCCTCATTAGGTGGCCTGTTTTTGAAGCGCTTATGAACCCAGTAGTATTCGGCTGGCCTGAGTCTAATTTCTTTTTCAAAAATTGTGTTGAGCCGCGCAGTATCAGCTTCAGGATTTTCGGTTGGGAAATTTTCAAGGGGCTTGCTAATAGTGCAAACATAGCCAGCCCCATCCTTTTTGAGAGTAGTGATCATCATGCAGACCTGCGCCCCTGTGATTTTGGCGAGACGCGATACAGCTGTAATCGTATTGGTTTGAATATTAAAGAAGGGAACGAAGGCGGAGTCTTTAAGTCCTAAATCAATATCGGGCGCAATGATAATGAAGCTTCCCTTGCGGATCTCTCGAATGAGCTCAAGTGAGTTCCCTTGGCGATCAATCGAATTTCCACCGAAGCGATTACGCCACTCAATAATCTTCTTATTGAAGAAAGGACTTTTCATTCTTTGAAAAAAGCCGGAGGTACGAGGCCAACCTTTTTCCTTGGCAAGTGCACTCAGAATAATGCTGCCCTCAATGCCAATAAAATGCATGTTCACTAAAATGCGTGGCTGTCTATCATTTAGATCAACCTCTGAGCGAACCTCAATCATATCGGCAAGCTGTTTTTTACTGCCTAGCCAAATAATGCTTTTTTCAAGTAAGCTGCGGCCCAGTAGTCGCCAATGTTGCTTTCTAAGTTGATCAATTTCTGTTGCGCTTAGCTCAGGGAAACAGAGTTCCAAGTTTTTCTGGACCACGCGATTGCGATCATTGGGAATGTGGGCTGCCAGATAGCCTAGGCCATAGCCAATAGAGACTAAAGTCTTGTAGGGCAGCGATACCAGAAATCTAAGGAGTGCTACCCCAGAATAGTTTGAAAAATTTTTAAACAAAACTCAGTTTATTCGGTGTCGTAGCGAGATAAAGATTTGGCGTAGCGCACATTCATTTCTTCGGCAGAGCTAGTGGACATACCTAAATCGTTGACTAAGCCGGTCTCGAGACGGTAAGTCCATCCATGCACGGTGAGATCTTGTCCTCTAGCCCATGCATCTTGAACAATGGTGGTCTCACATACGTTGACTACTTGCTCAATCACATTCAGTTCACATAAGCGATCTTGACGTTTTGGAGATGGGATCACTTCGCCAAGATAGCGCTCATGTTTTTGATGCACATCCTTCACATGACGTAACCAATTGTCAGCAAGGCCAACCCGTTTATCGGTTAGGGCGGCATGTACGCCTGAGCAACCGTAATGCCCTACCACTAAAATATGCTTAACCTTTAATAGGTCGATAGCAAACTGAATCACAGATAAGCAATTCAGATCAGTATGAACCACTACGTTGGCAACATTACGATGCACAAAAAGTTCGCCAGGCAGCAGGTTCACAATATCGTTTGCAGGTACGCGACTGTCTGAGCAGCCAATCCATAAATATTCTGGCGCCTGCTGTGAAACTAGGCGCTTAAAAAAATTAGCATCCTTGGCGATCATGGCTTCCGCCCATTCGCGATTATTGGCAAATAGCTGGTCTAAGGCGTTGGAGTTCTTCATAATCATGGTTTGAGTTTAAAGTACTTTAATGATGCCTATTTGGTTAAAGCAAACCCCCACTGGCATTGTTCTGCATCTGCATTGCCAGCCGGGCGCAAAGCTAACCAAGGTGGTTGGCCTGCATGATGGCTGTCTCAAGATATCTCTGCAGGCTCCCGCCCTCGAAAACAGGGCAAATGAAATGCTGTTGTCTTGGCTTTCTAAGCAATTAAGGGTTCCGCAAAAACAAATTCAACTCTTATCGGGACAAAGCAGCCGTGTAAAGCGAGTAGAAATCTGGGGTTCAATCACTCCAGAGCAGATTACTGAAGCCTTAAGCCCCTAGCCCTTACCAAAAAAGTGCGTACAGAATTCCTAAAATTAAAACCCATTTTCCGACGTAATACACGCTGCGATGTTTTGCTTTGAGCTTTTTGGCCTGCGCCCTGAGATGGTAAAAATACTTAAAAAGAACGTTTACAAATCCTACCTTCTCCCCTTCAACATTCTGGGAAGAGGCTGCGCTCATGATGTAACGCCCAAACCAGCGATTGAATAGTTGCATCAATTTAGTGTGAACCGGCCGCTCTACATCGCAAAATAAGACAATTCGTTGGTGATCTGTTTCGTTGGCTGCATAGTGGATGTAGGTTTCATCAAACATAACGGGTTCGCCATCCTTCCAAAAGTAGCGCTCATTATCGACATCAATAAAGCACTTAGGATCATTTGGGGTAACAAGGCCAATGTGATAGCGTAGCGAGCCTGCATAAGGGTCTCGGTGCCTTACCAGCGTTGCCCCGGGTGGTAGCGAGGCAAACATCGCCGCCTTGATTGAGGGGATCGATTTGAGGAGGGCAACAGTTTTAGGACATTGGAGTTGCGCCGACGGCATTTCTTTGCCATACCAATAGAGGTGAAAGCGTTTCCAGCCTGTCCGAAAAAAAGAGTTAAATCCAATATCGTTATATCCCGTAGCCGCTGCTATGGCGCCATCTGCGTTCAAAGCCAGCGCTTCATCACGGATAATCTGCCAATGATCTTGCAGGGGCTTCATTTCGGGAAAGTCCGCAACTGGAATAAATGCCCCAGCCTTGGTTTTTGAAAATAAGTAGAGCAGGCTGTTAATTGGTGCTAAAAGTACTTGGTAGTCTGTTAGAGAGCGAACTAAGCCAAATCGCACCTTTCCCCTAAAGTAAACGTAGACAGCCGATACAATAAAGGTTAGAAAAATGACGTGACGTAGTTCCATGAAATGTACCAATTAGCGTTAACGCTATGATTTTAATTTGTATAGAGCACCATTTCATCCCTATTTTTGCAATGAATATGCTCCAATGTTCATTGGGGCCAGATAAGCCACAAAAACGCACCTAATCAGTGCTGCAAAGATGATTTGTTAAGGAAATTCACATGAATAGATTCGTAAAATGGGTTTTAAGCCTGATATTGATTGGCTTGGTTGGCTTAGTAGCGTATACCTGGATTATGCTTAATTGGAGCTACGGGAGTGGTGAGCGTGCTGGCTATGTGCAAAAGTTTTCCAACCGAGGCTATGTCTGTAAAACCTGGGAAGGTGAGCTAGCCATGGTTTCAATGCCTGGAACCATGTCAGAAAAATTCCTCTTTACGGTCCATGAAGATGCCGTGGCACAAAAAATTAACGCTAATTTGGGTAAAAAAGTTGCCCTCAAATATGAACAGCATATCGGATTGCCTACAAGCTGTTTTGGCGATACTGAGTATTTTGTATCTGATGTGACAGTTATAGAAGAGTAAAAAATAGGTAATAACGAAATTTGCTGTGGCACGGCTTTATTTTTGTAATTTTTTGTGGTTAAAATCATGTAAGCGCAAGGTGCGCTGATATTAATATCTATAAGGAGCTTCACTTGAACAAAGCAGAACTAATCGCAGCGATTGCTGACGATGCTGAGATCTCAAAAGCCAAAGCTGAATTTGCATTGAATTCTGCTATTGAGCAAATCATTAAAGCTGTTACTAAAGGCGACTCAGTACAACTGATCGGTTTTGGTACCTTTTCTTCTGGTAAGCGCGCTGCACGTATGGGTCGTAACCCAAAAACTGGTGAGCCACTCAAAATTGCTGCTGCTAAAACTGTTAAGTTTTCTGCTGGTAAAGCATTTAAAGATTCAGTTAACAAGCGTAAGAAGTAATTCTTGCTTTGTTGAAGAAAAAGCCCGGCATGCCGGGCTTTTTTGTTTTCATGGAGAATGCAATTTTTTTTACACACACCCAAGCTGAAATCTTAGCTTTGTACCAAACGTCGATGGCGATGAATACTCATCAAAATACCGGCACCAAACCCCAGGGTCACTAAAGCAGTTCCTCCATAGCTGATGAAGGGTAGTGGAACCCCAACTACGGGTAATAATCCGCTTACCATGCCGATGTTGACAAAAGCGTATGTAAAGAAAATCAGCGTGACAGATGCGCCTAGTAGGCGGGTAAACAGATTAGGTGCGCTAGCAGAGATGGCGAGGCCTCGTTTAATCAAAGCGAAGAAAAGTGCCAGCATAATTAGGTTGCCCAATAAGCCAAATTCTTCCGAGAACACGGCAAAGACAAAGTCAGTATGTTTTTCTGGAATAAATTCAAGATGGGCTTGGGTACCCTGAAACCAACCTTTACCAAAAAATCCACCTGAGCCAATTGCAATCATCGACTGAATTGTATGAAAACCTTTTCCAAGGGGGTCGCTACTCGGGTCGAGCAAAGTACATACTCGATGTTTTTGGTAGTTATGAACTAGTGGCCACACAACATCATGCGCACAAATGGCGCTACCAAAAATAATGATGAGGATGATTCCAAATGCACCAATACCTATGAATGGTAGGATCCATTTCCATGGCAATCCAGCAAGAATGATCACATACATCCCTGCGGCAAACACTAAGAGCGCAGTACCCAAGTCAGGTTGACGCGCAATGAGCAGAACGGGGATCCCAAGGATAATGGCTGCTACTCCGTAGTCCCAAGACTTTTGAATGCCTTCCCGTTTTTGAAAATACCATGCCAACATGAGTGGCATAGCAATTTTCATGAGCTCAGACGGTTGAATCACGAGGCCAATATTGAGCCAACGTCTTGCGCCTTTTTTAATCAATCCAAATATAGCAACTGCAATCAGTAGCGCAACTCCAATTCCATAAATCCATACTGCAGCCATCTCTAGCCACTTTGGTGGAATGCGAGAAACAATCCACATGACTGTGAAAGAAAGCGCCAAATTGCGTAATTCATCCTCAAAACGAACGGGTGTATTTTGACTTGCAGATAAGAAGGTGATAAATCCAATACCTGCCAACCCAAGCAGAATATAGCCTAGCTGGCGATCGAGTCCGCTGAAAATGCTGAGGAATATTTTCTTTGCTTTATTTATGGCGCTCTTTTCCATTCAGGAACCTCCTTTGGCCATTTACCTTCAAGATAAAAATCTAGCGCCTTACGCGCAATCGGCGCAGCATACTGCGCACCAAATCCCGCATTCTCTACAACCATCGCAATGACAATTGTCGGTTTTTCTGCAGGGGCAAAAGCAACATATAAAGCATGATCACGTAAAAATTCTGCTGTAGATCCGTGGTTATATTCTTTCGAATTCAAGCTAAATACTTGCGCCGTTCCAGTCTTGCCACCAACTTGATAGCCTGCACCCTTAAAAACAGAGGCAGACGTTCCAGAATTATTTACCTCGACCATCGCTTTCTTAATCACCTCAATATTCTCGGGTACGAGATCGATTCGATAACTTTCTTTGGGCGTAGTCAGGGTGCGATTTCTTGTAAAGGGATCTTCAATCGCTTTTACTAAGTGCGGCTTCATGACGATACCGTTGTTTGCCATGTTTGCCATCGCATGGGCTAACTGTAAAATGGTAAATGCGTTATAGCCCTGACCAATTCCCAGGGAAATTGTTTCGCCTTCATACCATTTTTGTTGCTCTGGTTTTTTGAAAGTGTCTTTCTTCCACTCGGTGGAAGGCAACACACCTTTTGATTCACCTTGTAGGTCGATGCCAGTAATTTGACCAAAGCCAAATGGTTTCATGAAGTCATGCATCATGTTGACACCCATATCACGCGCTAAAAGGTAGTAATAGGTGTCACAAGACTCAACAATCGATTTTTGCATATCAACAATGCCGTGCCCACCTTTTTTATCATCACGGAAGGTGTGGTTACCAAAATCAAAATAACCCGGGTCGGATATGGTTTGTGACGGTGTGCGCTTTTTAGTTTCTAAAGCTGCCAGTGCCATAAATGGTTTGTAGGTTGACCCCGGTGGATAGATTCCTTTAAGAGGGCGGTTATAGAGTGGCTTCTGTGGCGAGTCATTCAGCTCTTTCCAGGTTACTGAGTCGATGCCCTCAACGAAGTCATTGGGATTAAAGTTAGGCTTTGAAACAAATGCCAAGATATCACCAGTCTCGGGCTCAATCGCAACAAATGCACCTCGGAAATTTCCATATAGTTGCTCAACTAAGTATTGCAGTTTGATATCAACCGAAAGGACCACATTTTTCCCTGGTACCGATGGTGAGCTAGAAAGTGTGCGAACGGGTTTGCCGCCTGCAGTAATCTCCACTTCATCATATCCTGGCCTACCTCGCAATACCGTTTCGTAACTTTGCTCTATACCAATTTTCCCCACATACTGAATACCCGGCAGGAATGAAGTTTGTAACGCCTCAGGATCACCCGCTTTAGAGTTATCAATTTCAATTTGCATGCGCTCGATATCTCGCTTAGAAGCTCGCCCAATATAACCAATCAGATGCGAGGCGAGCTCATTGTAGGGATACTCTCGAAAGCTTCGGGCGCGTATCTCGACACCCGGAAAGCGATAGCGATTAACCATAAAGCGAGCTGTTTCTACTTCGGTGAGCATCGATCGAAGGGGAAAGGTACCCATCTTGCGAGAATCTTCAAGTGAGCGCTTGAAATTTCTTCGATCTCTGGGGGAAATCAACACAATCTGAGAGAGCTCATCGATCAGCTCATCAACGTTGCCTTTAACTTCTTCAGCATTTACATCTAAGGTCAGTGCTGAATAGTTTCTGCCAATCACGATTCCATTGCGGTCTATTAAGAGACCCCGATTGGCTGGTGCGGGAACTAAAGCGATTCTATTGCTTTCTGCCAGCAAAGTGTATTTGCCATGACTCACTAGTTGCAGCCACACTAATCTCGTAACTAATATTAAGAAACAGATGGTGACAAACAAGGTCGCAATATGAATGCGCTCTTGGAACGAGTCGAGATCTGGTTTTTTAAAAGAAACCATGTAGCGCTTTAAAGCGGACGATTGTGATCAACATCAATAGGGCGACGTTGAGGCGATAGCAAGATGCGTGTTGCTAAGGGCCACAGCATTCCCTCAATCAGCGCTTGAATGGCGCCGGTGAGCGCCCACCAATAGACTTCACCACTTAAGAACCAATGGGCGAGTACCGGGAATAATGAAACCAACAAGAAGATTGGCAGTAAATGCATCGCTTGGGTGAAAACATTTAAAGCGACGATCCGTCGATGCCAGGAGATGGCTAGATAAGCCACCAATGAGTAGCTAAAAGCGTTAAGGCCCAGCAAGTCAGAGTTATGCACATCCATCAACAAGCCGAGAATAAATGCAATGATTACGCCAACATAGCGATGCTGGTGGATGTTCCAAAATATGATGCAAATAATTAGCCAGTCTGGCACCCAGCCGTAATTACCAATCGGCAAAAGATTGAGCAGTAGTGCGCAAAATAGGCTGAAATAAATAAAGACCGCACTTACCGGGCGAAGAATATAGCCGCTTTGAAAGTCGATCATTGCATGCCTCGCGCACGGGTTTGGCGACGCCCTGGAGTGTTGGTCAGCGGCGCATCAGGCTTGCTGTTTGCGGTAGATGCTTTGGCATCCCATTGCGGATCGTATAGTAATGCTAGAGCCTGTCGGTAGCGGTTTGCCGGTGCAACTGGCACACAGAAGACGTTAGAAGAATTTTTATCGGCATTTCTTTCAATGCGACTAATCACAGCTACTGCAAAGCCAGGCGGGTAAACGCCATCAATACCTGAGGTAATCAACACATCGCCTACCTCTAAGTCGCTGGCCACAGGAAGGTAGCGCAGCTCAAGCGGGTTACCGCGCCCGACGCCAAAAACAGCCGCTCTTAAGCCGTTACGTGCAACTTGTACGGGTACCGCAAAGTCACGATCCTCTAATAGCGATACTTCTGCAGAGTGATCGTAGACACGCACTACTTGACCTAAGATACCCGAATCACTTGCAATGGGATTACCCAGCTTAAGACCGTCTTTGCTTCCACGATTAATCACAATGCGCTGAGAGATTGGATTGGGTGGATTAAATAGAATTTCGACTGGTAATGTTTCGAATAGAGCCTGCTTTTGCAAATCCATCAGCTGACGTAGATTTTGGTTCTCTATCAGCAGAAACTCTGATTGATTGGCAAGCAAAGAGAGCTCTGCTTGTCGCACTTTCATTTCTTGATTTTCTTTTTCTAAAGTTCCGCGACTAGTGAAATATTCTGATGTGGCCTCCAATACATTGCGCGGCATCATCATCACATACTCTAGTGGGCGCAATAACCAATTGACGTTATTGCGAATGGGGTCAAGTGCTTTATAACGAAAATCGATCAACATCAATGCGATGCTAATCGAAAGACAGACAATCAGTTTAACTAAAGCCGGAACGCCTTGTCTAAAAAGAGGTGGAGCGCTATGTTGCAATTCCCTAATCGACGCTTAAGTCAATTACTCTTGTGAGAACACGCCGCCCAACTTGTCCATGCGCTCTAATGCAATACCGCAACCACGAGCGACGCAAGTGAGTGGATCTTCAGCAACATGAATTGGCAGACCAGTTTCTTCTAGCAATAGGCGATCGAGGTCGCGCAAAAGTGCGCCACCACCAGTTAGCATCATGCCTCGCTCAGCGATATCTGATGCGAGCTCGGGTGGAATCTGTTCGAGAGCTGCTTTTACAGCAGTGACGATTTGATTCAATGGATCAGTTAAGGCTTCCAAAATCTCATTACTGGTAACAGTGAAGCTTCGTGGAATACCTTCAGAAAGGTTGCGACCTTTCACTTCCATCTCGCGTACTTCAGCCCCAGGGAAAGCAGAGCCAATCGTTTTTTTAATCAACTCAGCGGTTTGTTCCCCGATCAACATGCCGTAGTTACGACGAATGTAGTTGGTTATGGCTTCATCAAACTTATCACCGCCAACACGAACGGAGCCTTTGTAAACCATGCCACCTAGTGACATCACGCCAACTTCAGTTGTACCGCCGCCAATATCAACGACCATGGAACCAGCCGCCTCGGAGACTGGCAGACCTGCACCAATCGCGGCAGCCATGGGCTCTTCGATTAAAAATACTTGTGATGCGCCTGCACCTAATGCGGATTCGCGAATAGCGCGACGCTCAACTTGGGTGGAGCCGCAAGGAACGCAAATAATGATGCGTGGGCTTGGCTTGAGCAACTTACTTTCATGCACCATTTTGATAAATTGCTTGAGCATCTGCTCAGTAATGGTGAAGTCGGCAATAACACCGTCTTTCATTGGGCGAATGGCCTCAATATTTCCAGGAACCCGTCCCAGCATGGCTTTTGCTTCTTTTCCAACCGCCAAAATGGTTTTTTTGCCATTTGGGCCGCCTTCAGTACGAATTGCCACAACTGAAGGTTCATCAAGCACAATACCTCTTTCACGCATGTAAATTAAGGTGTTAGCGGTACCTAGGTCGATGGCCAGGTCATTAGAAAAGTAGCTGCGAAAAAAACCAAACATGATGTAGTGGGAAAATAAGTGAGTGTTAAAAAATATATCTATGAATGATACCCTAGCGCCCCATGAAACTGAATGATGTCCAGCGCATTGCGCACCTTTCCAGCCTTGAGTTAAGTCAGG
This sequence comes from Polynucleobacter sp. JS-Mosq-20-D10, assembly GCF_018687755.1. Classification (NCBI taxonomy): domain Bacteria; kingdom Pseudomonadati; phylum Pseudomonadota; class Betaproteobacteria; order Burkholderiales; family Burkholderiaceae; genus Polynucleobacter; species Polynucleobacter sp. JS-Mosq-20-D10. The sequence continues at coordinate 2,000,375 of NZ_CP061305.1, read as the reverse complement.
CAGAAGCCGAGGCGGTATTGCCTCAATTACAGGCCGTGTTTGCTTTAGTCGAGGAGATGCAGGCTGTCGATACGAGCGGTCTCGCCCCCTTGGCGCACCCTATCCTCTTTTTGCGCGATTTGGCGCAACCCTTGCGAAATGACATGGTGACCGAAGTAGATCATCGCGCCGAAAACATGCAATCTGCCCCTGCTGAACAGGATGGCTACTTCTTAGTTCCACGGGTGATCGAATGAGCTGGCATCAAACTCCCATTGCGTTGATGGCTAAAGCATTGGCCGCTAAAGAGGTCTCCAGCGTTGAGTTAACGCAGTACTTTCTGAGCCGCATTGAGGTGGGAAAGCACTGGAATGCATACCTTGATGTAAGTGCTCACTTAAGTTTAGAGCAAGCCTCTAAAGCAGATAAAATGATTGCCTCCGGTAAAGCTGGAAAGTTAACGGGCATCCCAGTTGCCCATAAGGATGTCTTTGTGACTCGTGGGTGGAAGTCGACAGCCGCCTCCAAAATGCTCGAGGGCTACCTCAGCCCATTTGATGCGACAGTAGTCTCTAATCTCGGAATTCCGGACGAGTTGAACCCAAATGGTGCCGGTATGGTTTGCCTTGGCAAGACCAATATGGATGAGTTCGCAATGGGCTCCTCTAATGAAAATTCAGCTTATGGACCAGTTTTAAATCCCTGGAATTCAGAATATGTTGCTGGCGGCTCCTCTGGAGGATCTGCAGCGGCAGTGGCGGCGGGATTGGCTCCTATTGCAACAGGTACAGATACTGGAGGTTCAATACGTCAGCCAGCAGCTTTTTGTGGGCTGACTGGCATCAAGCCCAGTTATGGGCGTGTATCTCGATACGGGATGATTGCTTATGCCTCCTCTCTCGATCAGGCGGGACCAATGGGAAAAACAGCTGAAGATTGCGCTTTATTGCTTTCAGCGATGTCCTCACATGATCCCCGCGACTCAACCTCCCTGGCTGACTCCGGAGAAGACTATGGGCGGTATCTCGCCCAGCCTTGGAAAAAAGACAGCGCAAACTTAGCAAAGCCTTTAGAAGGATTAAGAGTGGGTTTGCCAAAAGAATTCTTTGCGGAAGGCCTGGCGCCGGAAGTGGCCAATGCAGTCAACGCTGCAGCAAAAGCTTTGCAAGAATTAGGTGCAGAGTTGCTTGAGGTGAGTTTGCCAAAAACCAAGCTATCGATACCGGTGTATTACGTTTTAGCTCCAGCTGAAGCCTCAAGTAATTTAAGTCGCTTTGATGGTGTCCGTTACGGACACCGCGCCAATGAATACCGTGATTTATCTGATATGTATAAGAAATCACGCACCGAGGGATTTGGCGCAGAAGTAAAGCGTCGCATCTTAGTGGGCACTTATGTACTGTGTCATGGCTATTACGATGCTTATTATTTGCAGGCTCAAAAAATTCGTCGCATTATTGCAGCCGACTTCCAAGCAGCATTTGAGAAATGCGATGTCATCCTAGGGCCAGTTGCTCCAGATGTTGCATGGCGCTTAGGTGAAAAATCAAAAGACCCAGTGCAAATGTACTTAGAAGACATTTACACACTCTCCACCAACTTAGCTGGGTTGCCTGCGATGAGTGTTCCTTGCGGTTTCAATACAAACAATTTGCCGATTGGCATGCAGTTAATTGGTAATTATTTTTCTGAGGCTCGTTTACTTCAAGTAGCGCACCAATACCAGAAAAATAGTGACTGGCATTTGCGTCAAGCAAGCGAGGTGGCGTGATGCAATGGGAAATCGTTATCGGTCTAGAGACCCACGCACAGTTACAAACACAATCCAAAATTTTCAGTGGGGCGAGTACGAGTTTTGGTGCTAGCCCAAATACCCAAGCATGCGCAGTTGACTTGGCTTTACCTGGGGTATTACCAGTATTAAATCGTCAAGCGGTTGAGCATGCTATTCGTTTTGGTTTGGCAGTCAATGCCAAGATTTCGCCAGCAAGTATTTTTGCGCGCAAGAATTATTTCTATCCTGACTTGCCAAAGGGTTATCAAATTAGCCAGATGGACCTTCCCATAGTCGTTGGTGGTCATCTCGAAATATTAGTTGGTGATCAAGTCAAAGTGGTTGAGCTCACGCGCGCCCATATGGAAGAGGATGCTGGTAAGTCAGTTCATGAAGAGGGATTCTTGGGCCCACATGGCGAAGCATCCAGTGGCATCGACTTAAACCGTGCCGGCACACCATTGCTGGAAATTGTGACCGAGCCAGTGATGCGCAGTGCAGCTGAAGCAGTGGCATATGCAAAAGCATTACATACATTAGTAATGTGGTTGGGTGTGTGCGATGGCAATATGCAGGAAGGCTCTTTCCGTTGTGATGCCAACGTATCTGTTCGACCTGTAGGCCAAAAAGAATTTGGTACCCGTTGCGAAATTAAGAACTTAAATTCCTTCCGCTTTTTGGAAGAGGCAATTCAATACGAAGTGCGTAGACAAATTGAATTGATTGAGGATGGTGGCAAAGTTGTCCAAGAAACCCGCCTATACGATCCCGATCGTCAAGAAACCCGCAGTATGCGTAGTAAAGAAGACGCTAATGACTATCGCTATTTTCCGGATCCGGATTTGTTGCCGGTAGTGATTGATGATGCCTGGATTGCCGATGTGCGTAGCCAAATGCCGGCTTTACCAGCGCAGCTTCGTGAACAGTGGCAAAGTGAATTTGGCTTAAGCGCCTACGATACGCAACTACTCACGCAAGATCGCGACACTGCCAAGGTATTTGAAGAGCTACTAGCGATTGTTGGTAAGTCTTTGGCTAAAGCTGCGGCTAACCTAATTGCGGGTGAGTTTGCTTCATCTCTGAATCGTGCGGGAGTTGCTACTGCAGATGCGCCATTAAAAGCTAAACATTTAGCGCCGCTATTAACTCGTGTAGCAGACGGCACGATTTCCAACAAGATTGCAAAAGATATCTTCGCAATTTTGTGGGAAGAGGCTGTTGCAGGGAAAGCTATCAGCACAGTTGATCAAGTGATTGATGTTAAAGGTTTGAAGCAGATTAGTGATAGTGGTGAGCTTGAAGCCATGATTGACAAGGTGTTGGCAGCTAACGAGAAGTCTGTTGAAGAGTTCCGCTCTGGCAAAGAAAAGGCATTCAATGCTTTGGTGGGTCAGATCATGAAGGCTTCTCAAGGCAAGGCTAATCCAGGGCAAGTGAATGAGCTTCTGCGTAAAAAGCTGAGCTAAAAAAGTTAAATCAGAAAATAAGCGAGAAAGAGATAGATGAGCGCAATCGATCCTAAGCAAGCCGAGCAAGAAGAATTGGTAGCAGAGTGGTTGCGTGCTACCCCAGGTTTTTTTGAGCGTTATGCCAATCTCTTAAATGAAATTCGTTTAAAGCATCCCCACGAGGATCGTGCGATCTCTTTGCAAGAGCGCCAAATGACTTTGTTGCGTACACAGAATCAAGAGCTCAATCGTCGCTTAAGTGAGATGCTTCACTTTGGTAGTCGTAATGACAAAACCCAGCAAAGCTTGGTTGCTTGGTTATTATGTTTAATGCGCGCTAACACCAAGGCGGATGTGGAGTCTGCAGTAACCACAGGTTTAGCGGAGGTGTTTGAAGTCGAGTCCGCACAGCTCTTGTCACCCAATACCGCATTTGGCCCATGGATTGATACGCCGCTATGCGGCTCTGCCAAAGAGCTAGCTGCAGCGAGTGTGGATTTATTGGCAACCCAAGTGACTATCGATCCTGAGTGGCAAAGCATGGTGGCTATTGGCCTGCCACTAGGTAAAAGTATTGGCCTAGCGCAATCGCCAGCAGTACTTTTGTTAGCAAGCAAAGACGAGTCCCGTTTTACTGCAGATATGGGCGCGTTCTATTTGCGTCAGATTGCTGAACTCACCGCTGCAGCTTTGGATCGCACCCAAGCTTATGAGCCAAGCACTAGCTGATCTGCATCCCCTGGTGCAGGAGTACTTGCACGAGCTGCATGTATTAAGGCAGCTCTCACCACATACGCTTAAAGCCTACCGTATGGATCTGAGCGAATTGCAGGTGCTGGCAGCAGATGATGCGATTGAGTTATTAAAGGTAAGTAATGCTCATGTGCGTCGCTGGGCGGGTCGCTTACATTCAAAGGGAAAGTCATCTCGCACGATTGCAAGAGCGCTTTCTGCTTGGCGTGGCTGGTATGACTGGTTGACCGAGAAAGATGAACGCCGTGATGCGCAGGCAGGCAGGATTACTGCAAATTTAGTTGCCAATCCTGTTGACGATGTAAAAGCTCCTAAGCGTTTGAAGTCTTTGCCAAAAGCGCTTTCAGTTGAGCAGGCGCTCTCCTTGGTCAATCAGGCCGTCAAAGAAGCTGAAGAAAAAAAGGATCTAGAGACCATACGTGACGCCGCAATCATCGATTTGCTGTATTCCTCAGGCCTGCGTTTATCAGAACTGCTGGGAATTGATGTGATGCAAAGCAAGGACCGTCAACATGAGTCTGCTGGCTGGCTGGATTGGCAAGCTGCAGAGGTGACAGTTTTGGGGAAGGGCGGCAAGCGTCGCTCAGTTCCTATTGGCGGACCTGCCATGCAATCTCTCAAAGTCTGGCGTGCTGCTCGAGACCTGCTTGAGCAGGCAGATGTATCGATGGCTTTATTTATTTCCGCAACAGGCACTCGCTTATCTCCCCGGACGGTTCAGGCGCGCTTGCGGACTTTGGCAATGAGGGCGGGCCTGCCAACCCATGTTCATCCCCATATGATGCGTCATAGCTTCGCTAGCCATGTATTACAGTCTTCTCAGGATTTGAGGGCGGTGCAGGAGATGTTGGGGCACGCCAGTATCGCGAGCACCCAGATTTACACCTCCTTAGATTTCCAGCACTTAGCGCAGGCATACGATCAGGCTCATCCTCGTGCAAAAGTCGGCAAAGCTTGAGGAACTCGGTAAGATAGAAGGTTTCCCGTTTAGGGAATGTATTTATAGATTTTAATAGGATCAAAAATGGCGTTAATTCCGGTAACAATTCTCACAGGCTTTTTAGGTAGTGGCAAAACCACCTTGCTTAAACATATTCTGACTGAGCAGCATGGCAAAAAAATTGCCGTGATTGAGAACGAGTTCGGCGAAGAAAATATCGATAACGACATCTTGGTTCAAGACAATCAAGAGAATATTGTACAAATGAGCAATGGCTGCATTTGCTGCACCATTCGTGGAGACCTAGTTGAAGCCCTGAATGAGCTTTGGGAGCAACGTAGGGATAAAAAAATTAGCTTTGAGCGCGTGGTCATTGAAACCACCGGAGTGGCTAATCCAGGCCCAGTTGCTCAAACCTTCTTTATGGATGATGACGTAGCGGACCACTATGTTCTTGATGCCGTAGTCACTTTGGTGGATGCCAAGCATGGCCCGCAACAACTGAATGAGCATGAAGAGGCACAGCGCCAAGTAGGCTTTGCGGATCAAATTTTCATTACCAAGACGGATTTAGTGACGCCTGCCGTAGTGGACGCCTTGCGTAATCGCCTAATGCATATGAACCCCCGTGCACCGATTCAGGGGATCTCTAAAGGAGTTGTTCCTTTAGATGCCGTTTTGGATCTTAAGGGCTTTAATTTAAACGCGAAGCTCGATATTGATCCTCATTTCCTAGGGCAAGACGATCATGACCACGCTACTTGTGGCCATGATCACAGTCATGACCATCACGATCACAGCCATGATCACCATGATCATGCAGGCCATACAGACCGCATTCAATCCTTCGTTTTTCGTAGTGATAAACCCTTTGACCATAAAAAATTAGAGGACTTCCTAGGCGGTATTTTGGAGGTCTTCGGAGAGAAGATGTTGCGCTACAAAGGCGTCCTCTATGTGAAGGGTAGTAACCGAAAAGTCGTGTTCCAGGGCGTTCATCAGATGATGGGCAGCGATATGGCTGGTTTATGGGGTGCAGAGCCCAAGCAAACCCGTATGGTCTTTATCGGGATAGATTTGCCCAAAGACACACTGCTGGCTGGGCTTGAAGGCTGTTTGGTCTAGGAAATTTAAAGTACAATCCCGCGCCACGGCCCATATTAATAAATATTGGCTAAAAGGGTAGTAAAACTTTGGCAGAATGAAGCAATAATGATTTAGATCCATGGAAAGAATGAAATGACGGTAAAAACACCAACGAAATCTACGGCTGCAGCAAAAGCCCCTAGTAAAGCAGCAAGCGCAAAAGTTGCCAAAGGTGCCCCTTTAACAGAAGCTGAATTACTCAAGATGTCCGAAAAGGACTATATGAATGCCGGCCAGTTAGATTTTTTCCGTCAGAAGCTATTGACCTTAAAGGGCGACATTCTGAAGAATGCTTCGGAAACAACAGAGCATTTACGCGAAAACATTTTGGTTCCAGATCCGGCAGATCGCGCAACGATTGAAGAAGAGCATGCTCTCGAGCTACGCACACGTGATCGCGAGCGCAAGCTATTAAAAAAAGTAGAGCAGGCTTTAGCCCGTATTGAGTCCGGTGATTATGGTTGGTGTGAAGAGACTGGTGAGCCGATTGGCTTGAACCGTCTCATTGCACGCCCAACAGCCAATCTCTCTCTAGAGGCGCAAGAGCGGCGTGAACTGCGTCAAAAGTTGTTTGGCGATTAATTTACTAGACCGAATATAAAAGCAGCAATGACCAAGCAATCCCCATCTATTAGTGACATCCCCCCTTTACTCAAGGCGGAGATTTTGGCCGAGGCATTGCCTTACATTCGTGCTTATCACGGTAAGACTATTGTGATTAAGTACGGTGGAAACGCAATGGTTGAGGAGCGCCTGAAGGAAAGCTTTGCACGCGATGTCATTTTGCTTAAGCTAGTTGGTATGAACCCAGTAGTGGTGCATGGCGGCGGACCACAAATTGATGAAGCTCTGAAGAAGATTGGTAAGACTGGTACCTTTATTCAAGGCATGCGCGTGACCGATGAAGAGACTATGGAAGTGGTGGAGTGGGTTCTCGGCGGCGAAGTACAGCAAGATATTGTGATGTTGATTAATCACTTTGGTGGTCAGGCAGTTGGCTTGACTGGCAAAGACGGCGGCTTGATTCGTGCAAAAAAGATGCTGGTTGCAGATGAAAAGAAGCCTGGCGGAACTATTGATTTAGGTTTTGTTGGTGAGATTGATGCGATTAACCCTGCAGTTGTAAAAGCATTGCAGGATGATGCCTTTATTCCAGTGATCTCTCCAATTGGATTTAGCGAAGAGGGTCAGGCCTACAACATTAATGCTGACTTGGTAGCCGGCAAGATGGCAGAAATTTTGCACGCAGAGAAATTAGTCATGATGACTAATATTCCTGGTGTGATGGATAAAAGTGGTACGCTTTTAACTGACCTAACTGCACGTGAAATTGATGGCTTATTTGCTGACGGTACTATTTCTGGTGGCATGTTGCCAAAGATTTCTTCTGCACTAGACGCCGCAAAGAGCGGCGTAAATTCAGTGCATATCATTGATGGACGAATCGAGCACTCCTTACTGTTGGAGATTCTGACAGAGCAAGCATTTGGAACAATGATTCGTTCCCGTTAAGAGTTGAACAAGAGATATAAATATGCGTGATTCTTTTGACCCTAGCGCCTCAGAGATTGAGACGACAACTGCCGAAGAGGGCAAGACACGCAAGCGCCCACGTCCAGGGGAGCGCCGCCTCCAGATTTTGCAAGTGTTGGCAGAGATGTTGCAAAACCCCAAGGGAGAGCGTGTAACGACTGCGGCATTAGCTGCAAAAATTCAAGTCTCAGAAGCGGCGCTCTATCGGCATTTCGCCAGTAAGGCGCAGATGTTCGAGGGCTTGATTTCATTTATTGAGCAAACGGTTTTTGGTCTGATTAATCAGATCAATCAAAAAGAAGAGTCTGGGCTTGCACAGGCACGTGGCATTTTGCAGATGCTCTTATTCTTTGCAGAAAAGAATCCCGGCATGACTCGCGTGCTTTTGGGTGATGCTCTGCTGCAAGAAGACGATCGCTTGCAAGAGCGCATTACACAAGTGCTTGATCGTGTTGAGGCATCTTTAAAACAGGCACTGCGCATTGCTCAAACCCAGGGTGGTTCGTGGGCAAATGTATCTCAAGATGAAGTCAGCATTCGTGCGACGATGTTGATGAGTTATGTTTTGGGCCGTTGGCATCGCTTTGCTCGTAGCGGCTTTAAGAAGTTTCCAACCGAAGCCTCTGATATCAGCCTTCGCATTCTTCTGTCCGAATGAGCGAGCTACATCTCTCTAGAAATACCATTCATTTTGCCGAGCCCTTGCCTTTGCAAAGTGGCGCCATTTTATCGAGCTACGATTTAGTTATTGAAACTTACGGCAAGCTCAATGCCGATAAAAGTAATGCCGTTCTGGTTTGTCATGCACTCAATGCATCACACCATGTGGCTGGCCCCAATCCAGACGATGCAAAAGATATCGGCTGGTGGGATAACATGATTGGACCGGGCAAGCCGGTAGATACAAATCGCTTCTTTGTGATTGGCGTTAATAATTTAGGCTCTTGCTTTGGATCCACTGGGCCCATGAGCATCAATCCTGCCACCAGCAAGCCTTATGGTGCAGACTTCCCGGTCATTACGGTTGAAGATTGGGTAAATACCCAGGCGCGCTTGGCAGATAAATTAGGCATTCGTCGTTTTGCTGCGGTAATGGGTGGAAGCTTGGGCGGCATGCAGGCATTGGCTTGGTCCATTCAGTTCCCAAAACGCCTTGCCCATTGCTTGGTGATTGCCTCGACACCAAAACTGAGCGCACAGAACATTGCATTTAATGAAGTAGCACGCAATGCGATTTTGTCAGATCCAGATTTTCATGGTGGTAATTACTACGAGCATGGCGTAGTGCCAAAGCGCGGCCTAAAAATCGCTCGCATGGTCGGGCATATCACCTATTTATCTGACGATGACATGGCAGAAAAGTTTGGGCGCGAGCTGCAAAGACCCCATGGAGAATCCCAAGACTATCGCTTTAGCTTTGATGTTGAGTTTGAGGTTGAAAGTTATTTACGCCATCAAGGTGATAAGTTTTCTACTTACTTTGATGCCAACACGTATTTGCTGATTACTAGAGCGCTGGATTATTTTGATCCTTCTCGTCGTTATGAAGGTAGCTTGAATCGCTCCTTGGCTGAAGTACAAGCTAAGTTTTTGGTTGTGAGTTTTTCTACTGATTGGCGCTTCCCGCCCAATCGCAGTCGTGAGATTGTGGAGTCTTTACTGAGCAATAAGAGTGAAGTTAGTTATGCAGAAATTGATGCCCCGCATGGGCACGATGCTTTCTTGTTAGATGATCCTCGCTATCACAATCTAATTCGTGCTTATTTCGAACAAATGCTAGAGGCTAAATCATGAAGCGCGCAGACTTTGCCGCAATAGCGAACTGGATTTCGCCTAATAGTGAAGTGCTTGATCTCGGTTGCGGTGATGGCAGCTTCTTAGAGTATCTGCAAAAGCAAAAACCCGTTCATGCTTACGGAGTTGAAATTGACGATGCGCGTGTACTTTCTTGCGTACAAAAAAGTTTGAATGTGATTCAGCAAAACTTAGAGGGTGGCCTAGCATTGTTTGAAAACAATAGCTTTGACACGGTTGTGCTATCTCAGACCTTGCAAACCATTCACGAAACTGAAAAGATTTTGCGTGAAGTGGTTCGGGTTGGCAAGGAATCGATTGTTTCTTTCCCGAACTTTGGCCATTGGTCACACCGTCTAGCCGTTGGCTTTGGCCGTATGCCAGTTTCTAAAAGCCTGCCTTACCAGTGGTACAACACACCCAATGTGCGCGTTCTTACTGTTGCTGATTTTGAAAAGCTGGCCTCGAGCTTAGGTCTGCAGATTCTGGATCAATGCATCTTGCATGAGGGGCGGCAAGTTACCTTGATGCCCAATCTTTTTGGAAGCCTAGCGTTGTTTCGCGTTCGACGTGCTTAGTAGCGCTCAGTCCTGGCTAAAAGATTTTCGGGTTTATCTCGAATGGCCTTGTCTTCGAATGCTCTTCTTAGGCTTCTCCGCCGGTCTACCCCTACTGCTTATTTTGGGAACTCTGAGCTTTTGGCTAAGAGAAGCTGGCATTGATCGCAGTACGATTGGTTACCTCACTTGGGTTGGCTTGATTTACGCGTTTAAGTGGATGTGGGCTCCCTTAGTAGATCGACTTGCCATTCCCTTGTTCTCAAGATTATTTGGTAGAAGGCGTAGCTGGCTAATTTTTGCGCAACTACTCATTATTATTGGCCTAGTCGGCATGGCCAGCATAGATCCCAAAGTACAGCTTACGCCGATTGTATGGTGCGCACTCTTAGTTGCCTTTGGTTCTGCCACGCAAGATATTGCTTTGGATGCCTTCCGGATTGAGTCTGCAGATAGTGATCATCAAGCAGCTTTAGCGGCTACTTATCAAACAGGCTATCGACTGGCTTTAATTTGGTCAGGTGCAGGCGTTCTCTGGTTAGCTGCTCGCGCTGAATCTGGTGTCGCTGGCTATGATCCGGCCGCCTGGCAATTTGCTTATCTTTGTATGGCGCTCTCGATTGGTGTAGGCGTGGCCACTACCTTGTTTAGTAAAGAGCCCGTTCGCATTGAGCTTACTAAAGCACGTAATGCAAAAGCATGGCTAAATCAAACTTTGATTGAGCCATTTGCAGACTTTATTAAGCGTTATGGTTGGCACGCTATTTTAATTTTGTCTTTAATTGCTATCTATCGCATTAGTGATGTGGTGATGGGAATTATGGCCAACCCGTTTTATGTGGACATGGGTTACACCAAAGATGAGGTGGCAGCAGTGAGCAAGGTCTTTGGTGTAGTGATGACACTAGTCGGCGCCTTCGTTGGTGGAGTGCTGACATTGCGTTTTGGGGTGATGCGGATTTTATTTCTAGGTGCGATTTTATCGGCTGTCAGCAACGTGTTATTTGCTTGGCTTGCCACTCAGGGCCATGACTTGCATGGCTTGATCTGGGTCATCTCTGCTGACAATCTGAGTTCTGGAATTGCCACAGCCGCTTTCATTGCCTTCTTGTCAGCACTAACGAATATTCAGTACTCCGCAACGCAGTACGCCTTGTTTAGTTCGATGATGCTCTTATTGCCAAAGTGGTTGGCTGGATTCTCCGGCGTCTTTGTAAATCACTTTGGCTACCCAAGCTTTTTTATCAGCACTGCGATTATTGGTGCGCCAGTCTTAATTCTGATTTGGCTCACTATTCATTTCAAAGTCGTTGAATTTAAAAAGCACGATTCACAGATCGCTAAATAGACCAGTCGTAATCTACTGTCAGTGGTGCGTGATCTGAAAAGCGCTCATCTTTATACACGGCAGTATTTTTAGCGCTTGCCGCTATTCCTGGGGTGGTGATGTGATAGTCGATACGCCAGCCTACATTCTTTGCATAGGCTTGACCACGATTACTCCACCAGGTGTAGCAGGTATCAGTAGTCTCGGGCTCTAGTTTTCTATAGACATCTACATAACCAACTTTGCTAAACAGGTTTGTTAGCCAAGCGCGCTCTTCAGGCAAAAATCCAGAGTTCTTGAGATTGCCTTTCCAGTTCTTGAGATCAATCTCATTGTGGGCAATATTGACATCCCCGCACAGCACAATCTCACGCCCCGATTTCTTGAGTTCTACTAGATGCGGCAAGAAAGAATCCAGATAGCGATACTTAGCCTCCTGCCTTTCTGGCGAGCTTGAGCCTGAGGGCATGTATACCGAGATTACTGAAAGCTTTTTGAACCGAGCTTCGACATAGCGACCCTCAGCATCAAACTCTACATTGCCATAGCCATAGAGCACCTTATCGGGCTTATGTGGGGTATAGATGCCACAACCGCTATAGCCCTTTTTCTCGGCATGATGAAAGAATCCGTGTAGTCCATCTGGATTGAGGATGGAATCTTCCAGATCATCCTGCTGAGCTTTTAACTCCTGCATGCAGACAAAGTCCGCCTTTTGTCTTACAGCCCAGGGTATAAAGCCTTTTTTGACCGCCGAGCGGATGCCGTTGAGGTTGGCAGAAATGATGCGTAACATATAGGCCTATGAGCTCAAAAAATTCTAATCAAGATAACTTTATTCAATTTGCCCTGGAGGCAAATGTTTTGTCATTTGGGGAGTTTAAAACTAAAGCTGGTCGCCTTTCCCCTTATTTCTTTAATGCGGGCGGATTTAATGATGGCGCCCGTCTAAGTGCGCTGGGCCGCTATTACGCCAAGGCTTTGCAAGAGTCTGGCCTCGAGTACGACATGCTCTATGGACCTGCCTACAAAGGCATTACATTGGCCGCTGCTACTGTGATCGCCTTAGCTGATACGGGTCGCAATGTGCCTTATGCCTATAACCGCAAAGAGGCAAAAGACCATGGCGAGGGCGGTTCATTAGTGGGCGCCCCAGTAAAGGGTAAGGTAGTCATCATTGATGATGTGATTTCTGCCGGTACGTCTGTTCGAGAGTCTGTGAAACTCATTCGTGAAGCAGGTGCAGAGCCGACAGCAGTGTTAATTGCCTTGGATCGCATGGAAAAGTCAGGGACTGCCACTGACATTGGAGGCATGTCAGCAGTCCAGGCGGTGGAGCAAGAATTTGGCTTGCCGGTGGTAGCAATTGCCAACTTGGCAGACTTGATGGCTTTCTTAACCGCCTCTAGCAACGCGGAGTTAACAAGTTACCTGCCAGCGGTGAAAGCTTATCGCGAGAAGTACGGTGTTTAATTAAATAGGTGTTTCAGGGGCTGCATAGTTCCGCTATTAGATTTTTACTTCGCCTTCGAACACGGTCATTGCTGGACCCGTCATGATGACGGGCTGCGCTACTTCATTGATCATGCCACCCCAGGCAATTTGTAAATCGCCACCACGGGTACGCACCTTCACCGGGGAGGCGAGCAAGCCACGACGAATGCCTGAGACTACGGCAGCACATGCACCTGTTCCACAAGCTAAAGTCTCGCCAGCGCCACGCTCAAATACACGCAACTTGATTTCATTTCGATTCAGAATTTGCATGTAACCCGCATTGACTCTTTTTGGGAATACCGCATCTTTTTCGATTGATGGGCCTTCTTCAAGAACGGGTGCACTATCGACATCGCCCACCACTTGCACTGCATGAGGATTGCCCATCGAGACTACGCCGATCCAACTATCGTGTGCAGCAGGGGTTTTAATAGGTAGCGCATAGAGCATTTCATGAAACTCTTGCTTGCTAGCTAAGCCACTCGCATCAAATGGAATTTTTTCATGCTCAAAAATTGGCGCACCCATATCTACTTCTACCCGACCATCATCATGAGAACTGAGTGTGAGTACGGTATGCGCTACTTCAACGCGCAAGGGATTCTTCGTGGATAGGCCTTGGTCGAGTACATAGCGTACAAAGCAACGTGAGCCATTACCGCATTGCTCAACCTCGCCGCCATCTGCATTAAAGATGCGATAACGAAAATCAGCATCAGGGCGCGTGGCTTTTTCAACGAGCAATATTTGATCAGCGCCAATACCAAGCTGACGATGGGCTAATTTTTGCCATTGCACGCGCGTGACACTGCTGAGATCTTGATCGATGCCATTGAGCACAATGAAATCATTGCCAGCACCATGCATTTTAGTGAAACGTAGTGTGCGTTCGGACTTGTTTAAATTCGTGCTCAAAAGAATTCCAATTAGTTATAGATGCTAGGCTCACCAGGCGGCCGATGCTTGAAGCGTTTATGTACCCAATAGTACTCTGCCGGCCTTTCTCGAACAAGGTCTTCGATGTATTTGTTCAGGCGTGCAGTATCTGCCTCCACATCATCCGTTGGGAAGTTGGGAAGGGGTGCGCTAATATTGCAGGTATAAGCTTTGCGATCCGGATTCAAAGTGGTGGTCATAAGGCAGACTTCCGCACCGCTGAGCCTGGCTAAACGCGAGACTGAGGTGATCGTATTCGTTTGGATTCCAAAAAAAGGTACAAAAACAGAGTCGCGTGGATCGAGATCAATATCAGGTGCAATAAAAATAAAGTTACCCGTTTGAATTTCACGAATCAAATCACGTAAGCGACTTTGCCTCTCAATGGATTTCCCTCCGAAACGATTTCTCCATCCAATCATTTTTTGATTAAAGAAGGGGTTCTTCATATTTTGATAGAGGCCGGCTCCGCGAGGCCAGTCATGCGCACTTGCCAAAACAGAGAGGGCCATAAAGCCACCTTCAAGTCCAATAAAGTGCGGATTAATTAAGAGCCGTGGCTTACGATCGCCCAGCGTAATCTCGGAGTTGATGGTGACGATGTCGGTAATCTGCTTTTCACTACCAAGCCAGATACGACTTCTTTCAATTACGCTACGCCCAAATAATTTCCAGTGCTCTAGCGCTAGTGAATCAATTTCATCTTCGCTTAGATTGGGAAAGCACAGGTGTAAATTAGTTTTAACAACCTTGGCACGCTCATTAGGTATGTGAGCTGCTAACCAGCCGAGACCGTAGCCAGTCTGAATGGTGAGGCTATAGGGTAAAAATGCAAATAGGCGCAGTAAGCTCAGTGCTAGAAAATTGAAAACATTTTGTAACCAGATCATGATAATTAATTATAAATTTATTAACTAATTACTTGGTGGTAAATCTGCTCCGCTTGGATGTTTGTAGCGGTTATAGGCCCAGATGAATTGATTGGGTGCAACAAGGATTGCATTCTCAATAGCAAGGTTGAGTTCTGCCGCTGCTAGGGTGGAATCCTCAGAAAGCGGCTCTAATCTCTTGGCTTGCATCAGCCAGCCTTTACCCAGCCCTTTGCGTTTAGCGGTAAACATGACAACCGGTGTGTTGTTACGGTTCGCTAAGCGTGCTGGCAGCGGAGTTGTATAAGCTAAGCGCCCAAAGAAGGGTACCCATACACCTTCACCGCCACTCGGAACTTGATCTGGAAGAATGCCAATGGCTTCCCCACGTGTCAGTGCCCGTGTCATTTGACGAACGCCGTTCAGATTGGTTGGCACGAAATGCATATTGGGATAGGCGCGACCCTCTTCAACCACTTCGTTGAGCCATTCTTGGCGCGATGGACGATAGAGAATGGTCGCTGGAAAGTGTTGGGCCAATACTCTGGGAATGATTTCAAAGCCACCCAGATGCGGTGTGAGAATGACTAGGCCATGACCTTCATTGATGGCTGCCTCAACTAGATCCCAGTTTTGTATTTCAACCAGGGACAGCGCCTTTTTGGAATTTCGCCAAATCCATAGGCTGTCTGAGAAGAGTTGCCCTGAGGCTGCTGCTGCACACCAGATTTGCTGTGGTAAATGATGGCTTTTAATAACAGCTTCATATTGGGAACGAAAAAGTGATCGATATTGCTTGGATCCTACATAAGCCAATATCCCCAAGGCAGCCCCGATCACTTGAACTAGGAATAAGGGCAATACCGCTATTGCAGCGAGGGTTAGCTTGAGAAGGAGTTTGCGCACCCTCTAATGATATTCAATGCCGACGCTAGGGCCAAATTTCTGGTGATGCTTGATGAATAAGGCGTTTTTCGGATAGAATGTATTCATCGCTGAGTTAAGGCAACTTGCAGGGCGATTCATAAATACTGCTAAAGCGTCGCCGTTGTAGTTCCTGGCACGTCGAGTTGTCCCACAGATCGTGTTAATTTTTAAAGGAATATGCAATGGCGAATGATTACTTCTTTACCTCAGAATCCGTTTCTGAAGGTCATCCCGATAAAGTAGCAGACCAAATCTCTGATGCCATCTTGGATTCGATCCTGGCTCAGGACCCGACTGCGCGTGTTGCTGCGGAAACTCTGTGTAACACCGGACTAGTAGTTTTGGCTGGTGAAATCACCACAAACGCCAATGTGGATTACATCCAAGTTGCTCGTAATACTTTGCGTGAAATTGGTTACGACAACACTGACTACGGCATCGATTACAAAGGTTGTGCCGTATTGGTTGCTTATGACAAACAAAGCCCTGACATCGCTCAGGGCGTAGATAAGGCGCATGACGATGGTCTAGACCAAGGCGCTGGTGACCAAGGCTTGATGTTCGGTTATGCCTGCGATGAAACTACAGAGCTCATGCCTTTACCGATTCATTTGTCGCACCGTTTGGTAGAGCGCCAATCTCAATTACGCCGTGATGGCCGTTTGAACTGGTTGCGTCCAGATGCAAAGTCTCAAGTGACCTTGCGTTATGTGGATGGCAAGCCTGACTCAATCGATACCGTGGTTCTCTCTACACAACATGATGAAGATATTTCTCTCGAGAAATTACGCGAAGCAGTGATCGAAGAAATCATCAAGCCCGTATTGCCAAAGCATTTGATCAAAGGCGCCATCAATTTCTTGGTGAATCCAACAGGTCGATTTGTTATCGGTGGTCCGCAAGGCGATTGTGGCCTGACTGGTCGTAAGATCATTGTGGATACCTACGGTGGTGCGGCTCCTCACGGTGGCGGCGCATTCTCTGGTAAAGATCCTTCCAAGGTTGACCGTTCTGCTGCCTATGCTGGTCGTTATGTGGCAAAGAATGTGGTTGCCGCAGGTTTAGCAAGCAAGTGCTTGATTCAGATCTCTTACGCGATTGGTGTGGCGAAGCCAACTTCCGTGATGGTCAGCACCTTTGGCACTGGCAAGATCTCTGACGAGAAGATTGCGCAACTGGTATCGGAGCATTTTGACCTACGTCCAAAAGGCATCGTCAAGATGTTGAACCTCTTGCGTCCGATTTATCGCAAGACTGCTGCTTATGGTCACTTTGGTCGTGAAGAGCCAGAATTTACTTGGGAACAGTGCGATAAGGCGCCTGCATTACGTGCGGCTGCTGGCTTGTAATCTGCTTTCCAAGTAGTAAATTTGCAGTATGTACTTGTATTGAGGCGAAATATGGCGAAATTGATTACAATTTCGCCATACCTTCAAGGAGCGTTGCAAGGAATACTGAGAACCAGTATTTCCCCAGGCTTGAAGGGAGTGAACTCCTAGGTAATCCCAGAGTTTGCTAATTGCAACTGCGCTCGCTAACCCATGATTCAATGGCTAGCGAGTTTCTACTCCAGCATTGGATCGTATTTAGCTGGAGCATTCATGAGTACCGTTTCCGATTTAAATAACTTTGTAGCAACCCGTTGCGCTATTGCTGATATTTCTTTGGCTGACTTTGGCCGTAAAGAAATTGCTATTGCTGAAACTGAAATGCCAGGCTTGATTGCAATTCGCGATGAGTTCGCAGCCCAGCAGCCATTACGTGGTGCGCGCATCACCGGCTCATTGCATATGACTATTCAAACCGCAGTCTTGATCGAGACGCTTGAAGCGCTTGGCGCTGAAGTACAGTGGGCATCTTGCAATATTTTCTCTACACAAGATCACGCTGCTGCAGCGATTGCTGCTAACGGCACACCGGTATTTGCGATCAAGGGCGAGACGCTTGAGCAATACTGGGATTACACCCATCGTATTTTTGAGTGGGCTGATGGTGGCTTCACTAATATGATTTTGGATGACGGCGGCGATGCGACTTTGTTATTGCACTTGGGCGCACGCGCTGAAAAAGATCAAGCTTGCTTGAATCATCCAACGAGCGAGGAAGAAACTATTTTGTTTGCGGCTATTAAAAAGAAATTAGCGCAAGATCCAACTTGGTATTCCACCCGTTTAGAAAAAGTTAAAGGCGTTACAGAAGAAACTACTACTGGTGTACATCGTCTTTATCAGATGTTTGCTAAGGGTGAATTAAAGTTTCCAGCCATTAACGTCAATGACTCTGTTACCAAGAGTAAGTTTGATAACCTCTACGGTTGTCGTGAGTCTTTAGTGGATGCGATCAAGCGTGCTACTGATGTGATGGTTGCCGGTAAGGTTGCAGTGGTTTGCGGTTACGGCGATGTGGGTAAAGGCTCAGCTCAAGCCCTGCGCGCTTTGTCTGCTCAAGTTTGGGTTACTGAGGTAGATCCAATTTGCGCATTGCAAGCTGCGATGGAAGGCTACCGCGTTGTCACAATGGATTACGCTGCAGATAAAGCGGATATCTTTGTTTCAGCAACTGGTAACTACCATGTGATTACACATGACCATATGGTCAAGATGAAGAACCAAGCTATCGTTTGTAACATTGGCCACTTTGATAACGAGATTGATGTTGCTGGTATCGAGAAATACAAGTGGGAAGAAATCAAGCCGCAAGTAGATCACGTGATTTTCCCGGCCGCTAATGGCAATCCTGAGAAGCGCATCATTATCTTGGCCAAGGGCCGTTTAGTTAACTTGGGTTGCGGTACAGGTCACCCATCTTATGTCATGAGCTCTTCATTTGCGAACCAAGTGATTGCGCAGATCGAATTGTGGAATGCAGTTGGCACAGATAAATACCCGGTTGGTGTTTATACCTTGCCTAAGCATTTGGATGAGAAGGTTGCGCGTTTGCAGCTCAAGACATTAAATGCTCAGTTAACCGTATTGTCTGATCAGCAAGCTTCTTACATTGGCGTGACGAAGGAAGGTCCTTATAAGACCGATCACTACCGTTATTAATCTGCTCCTTGCTAGATATTGTTCAATAGAGAAATAGAGATACAGGCCCAAGATCATGGAATTAAGCGTTGAATTCTTTCCTCCAAAAACAACTGAAGGTGAGAATAAGTTATATCTCGTGCGCGAGCGTTTTAGTGAAATGCTCAAGCCCGCTTTTTATTCTGTGACTTTTGGTGCCGGTGGCTCTACTCAATCTGGCACATTAAAAGTGGTGAGCGACATTCATGCTGCAGGTGCAGCGGTTGCTCCCCACTTATCTTGTGTTGGAAGCTCACGTGAGAGCGTGCGCGAGATGTTGAAGCAATACCAAGCTTTAGGTATTAAGCGTATCGTAGCTTTACGTGGCGACTTACCATCTGGCATGGGTCAGTATGGTGAGTTCCATCATGCTAATGAATTAGTTGAATTCATTCGTACAGAAACCGGTGACTGGTTTCATATTGATGTAGCAGCATATCCGGAATGCCATCCTCAAGCCAAGTCACCGGCAACTGATGTCGATTTCTTTGTGCAGAAGATGAAGGCTGGAGCTAATTCAGCAGTGACTCAGTATTTCTATAACAGTGATGCATACTTCCGTTTTGTAGATGAGGCATATGAATTGGGTGTAACTCAGCCGATTATTGCGGGAATCATGCCGATTACCAATAGCACCCAGTTGCTTCGCTTCTCAGATGCCTGCGGCGCAGAAATCCCGCGTTGGATTCGCTTGCGCTTACAGTCCTATGGCGATGACACTGCTTCTATTCGTGCGTTTGGTGAAGAGGTAGTTACCGACCTTTGCGACCAGCTTTTAGTGGCAGGTGCACCTGGACTGCATTTCTATTCACTGAATCAGGCTGATGCCGTTTTAGCCATTGCAGATAATTTAAGTCTCAACAAGTAATTACCAAGCCTGACTCTGTCAGCATCGCATCTAAAGGCTCATCATGCATTTGAGCTTGCCACTGCGCATCATCTAACTTTTGCCAATCAAAGCCAATTCCTATGCACAGCAGCTCAGGTTTGGCTTTACGCAATTGCGCTAAAGTGCGATCAAAGTAGCCGCCCCCATAACCCAGTCGCCAATAATGGGTTTTATCGCCTACCTTAGACTCTGACCAGCCAACGCACGGAATCAAAATGCAGTCAGGAGTGATTTGAGGTCTGCGGGGGTTATTGGGGTCTGGTTCTGGTACGCCGTGGCGACTTGGAATCAGTAGGTCACCCTCTTGCCAGACATAAAAATCCAAATGCTTATCGGGGCGCGCAAAAGGGAGGGCAAGCGTTTTACCTGCTTTACTCTCAGCCCAGGCTAATAATGCAGGTCGTAAATCAAGCTCATCTTGTATAGGGCAATACAAGGCAATGGATTGAACTTGAGTGTCATGGTCAGCCAGAAAACTCGCTAGGCCAGCCAAAATGGCTTCTTGAGCGATGGAATAGCTTGCGCGGCCCGCAAACTGTTTTCTTTGGGCTAGCAAGTCCTGCCGTAACGATTTTGGAGAATTGCCGTGCATATCGACCATTATCAGGCGAAAATTAAGGGATATAGTAAATCGATAAGGTATGACGGTGAAAAAGAGGCTTGATCTTTCTGGTGGTTGGCAAAAAATCGTGGGCGGGATTCTATTTCTAGTCCTTGCAGTTTCTGCGCCCAGCATTTTTGCTGAAAAAGCCAAGAAAACTATTCCCGCTAAAGAAAGTAGGGTTTCAGCATTTGAAATCACCGAAGGCGATCGCACTTTTATTGAGTTACGTGAGGCAGCCAAAAGAAATGATGTTGCTCGAGCACAGACATTAGCAGCCAGCCTCTCGAATTATCCCTATGACGACTATGTAGCTTATTTCCGCATAAAACCTCAGCTATTTGATAGTGCTGGTGTCGCACGCGCCGATAGTAATGCTGACTCTCAGGTGATGGCTTTTCTAAATCAATATCAAGGTACGGCTCTAGCCGATCGGATGCGTAATGATTGGCTGCTCGTTTTGGGTAAGCGAAAAGACTGGTCGCGCTTTGAGGTCGAATATCCCAAGTTTGTTTTGGATGATGACACTCAGGTGAAATGCTATTCACTGCAGTCGAAATTGGCTCAAGGTGAGAATCCAGTAAAAGTTGCAATCGACGCACGCGCAATATTATTGGACCCACGTTATTACGGCCAGGCTTGCCAAGAATTGGTGCCCGCCTTGGCTGGTGCCGGAGGCATGACGCCGAGCGAAGCAAAAGCGATTGGCCGCGCTGCCAGTGAAATGGGTTTTGACACGATGTCACGTCGCTTGGGCGGCGAAGATCCTATTACCGAGATTGTGAAAGCTGCCAAAGCCGATCCTGCAAAAGCATTTAAAGATTTTTCACAAAATGCATCACGTTATAGCAAGGAGAACCAAGCTGTAGCTTGGGGTGTTATTGGTCAGTTTCTCGCAAAGAAATTAGACCCCAATGCTGATGATGCCTATCGGCTTCAGCAGGAGCTAGGTTATAACGAACTGCTCTCTTCTGAAAGCCAAGAGTGGAAGGTCCGTGCAGGCTTACGTGCCAAGGATTGGGCGCTGGTAAAAAATGCGATTGAAGGGATGAATCCTGCCTTGCGGAGTAAAGATCCTGCCTGGACTTATTGGTATGCGCGTGCATTGAAGGTGGATGGACAAAATGAAAAGGCACGCGAGAACCTTGAGCTCGTTGCCGATCAATACAATTTTTATGGGCAGCTTGCACGAGAGGATCTAGGTAAATCAAATCATGTACCTGCACGCACTAAGGTTGGTGATGCGGAAATCGAAGCGATGTCTCAGCGCAAAGGCTTTATCAGGGGCGAGCGTTTCTATGCTATGAATTTACGTTTTGAAGGCAATCGAGAGTGGAACTGGGAGTTGCGTAATATGACTGATAAGCAGCTATTGGCATCTGCTGAGTACGCCAAGCGTATTGGTCTGTATGACCGTGTTGTCAATACTGCAGACCGTACCAAGCAAGAGCATGACTTCAGTTTGCGCTACCCTACACCCTATCGTGATGAGCTATCGCCGATTGCAAAGCAAATTGATTTGAACTTGGCTTGGACTTATGGGTTGATTCGCCAAGAGTCACGCTTCATCATGAATGCTTCCTCTTCAGTGGGCGCTTCAGGATTGATGCAGGTGATGCCGAACACAGCAAAGTATGTGGCCAAGAAGATTGGCATGAGCTCTTATACCAATGACAAGCTTGCCGATACCAATACCAACCTCACCTTAGGTAGCAATTACTTAAACATGGTCTTAGTAGATTTGGATGGCTCTTGGGTTTTGGCTTCTGCTGCCTATAACGCTGGTCCATCACGCTCGAAAACTTGGCGGGAAAAGCTCACTAGCCCAACAGAGGGTGCAATTTTTGCTGAAACCATTCCGTTCAATGAGACTCGCACTTACGTAAAAAATGTTTTAGCGAACGCCACGTATTATTCATCGGTAATGCACGGACAGACACAATCTTTAAAGCAGCGTTTAGGGGTGATCACTCCTAAGGCAGCAAACGCCTCTGAGCTTCCTTAGTAATTTAACTAGATGGGATTTTTATGAAATACGACATTCTGCTAATTGGCGGTAACGGTTTTGTAGGCAGAGTCTTGGCTGCCCAATTGCAAGCAGAAGGCTATTCAGTATTGCTACCCACCAGGCACTTGGCATCCGCACGTGAATTACGCATGTTGCCAAAGATACATTTAGAAGATGCTGATGTGCATGAGTTTGATTCTTTGCAAGAGCTTTGTTCACGTATGAAACCTGGCGGTGCAGTGATTAATTTAGTTGGTGTGCTGCATGACAAGCCAGCTCAGCCTTATGGAAAAGTATTTGAAGCGGCTCATGTAGAGCTCCCTAAAAATATTATGACCGCTATGCAGTTACATGGCCTCAGGCGTTACTTGCATATGAGTGCATTGGGCGCAGATTCAAATGGCCCATCGATGTATCAGCGTAGCAAGGGTGATGGAGAGGCTGCAGTAAAAGCTAGCAATCTCGACTGGACTATTTTTAGACCTTCAGTCATTTTTGGTGCACAAGATCAGTTTATTAATTTGTTTGCCAAATTAACGAAATTATTTCCGGTGATGCCTTTGGCAAATTCTGGGGCGCAGTTTCAGCCGGTGAGCGTGGATGATGTGGCTACTGCATTTACAAGATCTTTAAAAATGCCATCGACGATTCGTCAGTCTTATGATTTAGTAGGGCCTACGGTCTACACCATGAAAGAGATTGTGGAATTTGCTGCGCGCAAAGTTGATACAAAATGCATGATCATTCCCGTGCCCGATTTTGTTGGTTATCTTCAGGCTTTGGCATTTGAGTTCTTGCCGGTTCCGACCTTAATGTCACGCGACAATATTGCCTCAATGCAGTTGCCCAACATCCTGCCGCTCAATAGAGTGGATGCCCTGAGTAAAGTCTTTGGCATGAGTCGTCGCACACTAGAAGGCATGAAATAAGTCGATGAAGGTCTATGCAGTCGGTGGCACTATTCGAGATACCCTCATGGGTTTGCCGGTGCATGACATTGATTACGTCGTAGTAGGTTCTAGCGTAGAAGAGATGATTGCTCAGGGATATCGTCCTGTGGGCAAAGATTTTCCCGTCTTTCTGCATCCAGAGACTCAAGCTGAATATGCCTTGGCTCGTACGGAGCGTAAGACGGGTAAGGGCTACAAGGGCTTTCTGTTTTATGCCGATCCGACTGTCACCCTAGAGCAAGACTTAGAGCGTCGTGATCTGACGATTAATGCAATGGCCCAGGAGGTGGGGGCTGATGGCAAATTGGTGGGACCTATTTTGGATCCCTATAACGGTCAGGACGATTTGGCGTCAAAAATTTTCCGCCATGTATCTGATGCGTTTGCAGAGGATCCTTTGCGTCTATTGCGTATTGCTCGTTTTGCAGCCCGCTTTCCTGAGTTCATGGTTGCGCCAGAAACAATGGATGCCTTACGGGCGATTGTTCGATCTAATGAATTATCAGCACTATCGGCTGAAAGAATTTGGCAGGAGTTAGCTAGAGGCCTTGCTGCCAGTAAGCCAATGCGAATGTTCCAAGTTCTGCTCGATGCTGATGCAGCCAAGGTATTGCTACCGTCAACACTGACATCCTCTTTGGCTAAAGAAGAATTCCGCGAGCAGCTGATTGCACATTTGCATGCAGCAGATACCCGTCTAGAAGATCGCTGCGCTGTCACTCTCATGAATTTGTCTGCTAATGAAATTCGGTCATGGGCAGCGTGCGTCAAAATGCCAAATGAGGTGCGTGACTTCAGTGAAATATTTAGCGAGCTCAATTTATTAACTGAGCAGACGGCAGAAGATGCACATCAACCTTCCGATGTACTGGCATGGTTTAATCGTGCAGATGTTTGGCGCAAGCCTGAGCGTGGCCAGGCTTTACTGGATTTAGCTAAACGCATCGGCCTAAATGTCGACACTTTAATTTTGGCAATGCAAAATGCTCAGGCACTCAACACTGCGGAAATTATTGAAAGTATTGCCGCAGAAGAGCGATCCAATGGTGAAAGTATTCGCTGTGCAGTTGATGCCGCAAGACTCTCGGCCATTGCTGCAGCATTAACTATCTGATCAACTTACAGCCGGTTCCTGCCTCGAAGGCCAGGCAAGTCTTCTAATGTGTGTTCTGGCAATATGTTAGATAGTTTCTTTGAGAATGCGAAGACCTTAAAAAGCTCACCCATCTCCGCTTCGGATAATAGTTTTTGCAGAGAGTTTGAAATGGGTAAAAAAGTTTCTGGATTGCTAGGGTCGCCAATCTCTAATGCGATATCGCCAATACCCGCATCTAGTAAGTAAGCTGCTTGATTGCTGAGATAGACATCATCAATTTCTGTCTCTAGTGCACTACGTGCAATCTGTGACCACTCCACGTGGGTAGTCAAATCACATAACCCTGGAAGATAAAACGGATCTTGAATGGCATGATGGCGATGATGTGCCATGAGTGTGCCGTCTAAGCGCTGTGCGTGGTAGTACTCGTTCTCTGGAAAGCCATAGTCAAAGGTGAGAAAAAGGCCAGTATCTAGATGATTAGCTACTTGGAGCATCCAGGCGTTTGCTGGTGCATGCAGTTCGGTAACATAGCCTTCAGAGAAACTTCCATTCACTAAAACTGCTGGAAGTAGGGCTTGTTCAACGGGCTTTCCTGTTGACCAAGTAAGTCTGCCATCAATAATTGAAACCCCCCGCCAATACCAGAAGCTATTCTGAAAAATGATGGCATCACAAGGAATGGCATCAATGACTTCGTTAGCCAAAATAATACCTTTGAAGTTGCTGGGTAAGGAGCTGAGCCAACGGCAGTGAGTGGATAGATTAAGTTCCTTGGAGAGATGTTGAAGCCGCTTTTCTTGTCTTTGTGCAAGGTCTGGAGAGATCTCGATAATGTCGTAGTGATCCAAAGAGAAATCTAGATCGTGCAGTCGGCTCAGAATGGATTCAGCCAACTTACCAGTCCCGGCACCAAACTCTAGAATCTGGGTAGGGAGTCCTTGAGCCTGCAGGCCCTCCAGAATAGGTAGAAGCGTCTCCACAATGGCAGCACCAAATAGGGGGGAGAGCTCAGGCGCGGTCGTGAAATCACCACCAGTGCCTAATTTATGGGCCCCAGCACTGTAATAACCCATTCCTGGCTCATAGAGAGCCATTTCCATATATTTAGAAAAGGGTATCCAGCCGCCGTTTGAGGCGATTTCTGCCATTATTTTTTGGTTAAGAAGCTCGGTATGAGCCGTTTCAAGGCTGGTCAAGGTAATATCCATAGCTCCCTAGTCTAAGAGAATTTAGGTAACTTGAGTTCAAACCCACAACCTCAGCAAAATAAAGCAGTTTTAGTGACCGGCGCTGCCAAGCGCCTTGGTCGAGAAATTGCCTTGGAGTTTGCTCGCCAGGGCTGGGATGTAGCTGTCCACTATGGCCGGTCTGTGTCTGAGGCTCAAGCTACCGTAACTGAAATCCAAAAGTTAGGGCGTAAGGCCTCAGCATTTAAGGCTGACCTTGCCAATGAAGCGGAAATCAATTCTCTATTTACCGCAGTGCTTGCTGAGTTCGATAACTTGCAATGCCTAGTGAATAGTGCTTCCATATTTGAGTACGATCGTGCTAATTCGGATACTCCACTCAGTAGCAAGACTTTACAAGACCACATGCAGGTCAATTTAACCGCGCCCATATTGTTATCGCGGTTGATGTTTGACTATCAAAAGAGTCAGTCAAAGAAAGTAAGCGAGGGTGATTTATCAATCCCCTCGGTAATTCAGTTACTCGATCAAAAATTAATTAATCTCAATCCAGACTATTTGTCATACACATTATCTAAGGCTGCACTTCTTACTTCAGTTGAGGTGCTGGCGGTAGATTTTGCCCCGCACTTGCGAGTGATTGGTTTAGCTCCCGGTATTACGCTGACTTCTGGTGATCAAACCGAAGCAGGTTTTGTGAAAGCGCACCAGATGACACCATTAGGCAAGTCATCAACACCCGGTGATATTGCAAAAGCAGCCGTATTTCTGGCTAGCTCAAATGCGATCACGGGTACTACCTTATATGTGGATGGCGGACAACATCTGTTGCCATCATCACGCGATGTGATGTTTAAAACAAACTAAAAATTTAATACAGAATAAAAAAATAGTAAATAAAGAAAGAGTTAATACACAATTTATGAACGCCATTCTTTCTCATCCAGCACTTACCGATTGCCGCCGCTTATTTCTGCGTGACTATGAAATCTATATCAATATTGGCGTCCATGATTTTGAGAAAAAGGCTGAACAACGCGTTATTCTCAATGTAGATCTCTACATTCCACTGAATATGAATACTCCTTCTAAAGATTTATTGGAAGAAGTGGTTGACTATGACTTTATGCGTGAAACCATTAAGGCACGGTCTTCCCAAGGCCATATCCATTTACAAGAAACCTTTTGCGATGACATCGTCAATTCAATGCTATTGCATCCCAAGGTCATTGCTGCTCGCGTCAGCACGGCTAAGCCCGATGTCTATCCTGATTGCCACTCCGTTGGTGTTGAGGTGTTTCGGATGAAGCAGGTTTAAAGAAACTCCAGAAAATAATTTAGTAGCTATGAGTGATATTCGTAAAGTTGTCTTAGAAGAAAACAAGCTCGAGAAAAAGCTATGTCGTTTAGTTGGCCAAGCGATTGGCGACTTTGGCATGATCGAAGATGGCGATAAAGTGATGGTGTGTTTATCAGGCGGCAAGGATAGTTATGCCATGCTCGATATTTTGTTGAAACTACGTGAGCGCGCCCCAATTGATTTTGAAATTGTTGCTGTCAACTTAGATCAAAAGCAGCCAGGCTTTCCGGCGGAGATTTTGCCGAACTATTTAAAAGCTTTAGGTGTTGAGTATCACATTGAAAATCAAGATACCTATAGCATCGTCAAACGTGTTATCCCAGAAGGAAAAACTACGTGTGGACTTTGCTCTCGATTACGTCGTGGTATTTTGTATCGTGTAGCAGATGAGTTGGGCGCTACTAAGATTGCCTTGGGCCACCATCGTGATGACATCCTAGAGACATTAATGCTCAATATGTTCTTTGCTGGCAAGCTCAAAGGCATGCCACCAAAGTTGCGATCTGATGATGGCAAGCACATCGTCATTCGCCCCCTAGCTTACGTTCCTGAAAAGTTACTTGAGCGTTATGCGGTAGATATGAACTTCCCGATTATTCCGTGCAATCTGTGCGGTAGTCAGCCCAATCTCCAGCGTGGCGCTATGAAAGAAATGTTGCGCGAGTGGGAGAAAAAGCACCCAGGGCGCGTCGAGAATCTCTTTCGCTCAATGCACCACATCGTGCCATCCCATCTAATGGATGGCGAGGCCTTTGATTTTAAGAATCTGGGGATCTCTACAGAACTATCGGGCATTGCCGCAAGATCTGCTGGCGATAAGGCAATTGACGAGACAGAAATTGATGAAATAGCCTGTGGAACACTCATTCAGGGGTCTTATAATCCTTCTCTATGAACATCGTTATTTTGGCTGCTGGGCAGGGAAAGCGGATGAAGTCCGCGTTACCCAAGGTTCTTCAAACCTTGGCCGGAAAACCCCTTCTCCAGCATGTTTTGAATACAGCTATAGACCTACAAGGTAAAAGCGCTAAAACTGGCCCTATCGTGGTTATTGGGCATGGTGCTGCTGATGTTGAGGAATTTCTTCAGATCTCCAGTGAGCAAGATTCTCGCTTTGGCAAAGTGGGTACAGTATTGCAGGCGGAGCAAAAAGGAACGGGCCACGCCTTATTACAGGCTTTACCTAAGCTGGATGTGAATGAACCTACTTTGGTTCTGTATGGCGATGTCCCCCTAACAAGTAAGAAGACGCTGTCTAAATTAGTTAAATTGGCTGATGGTGTGCGTGGTGAAGATTCTGCATTAGCGCTTCTGACTCAAAGCCTCAATAATCCAAAGGGCTATGGCCGTATCGTGCGCGATATTGATGGATCAGTAAAAGAGATCGTTGAAGAAAAAGATGCATCGTCTGAGCAAAAGCGTATTCAAGAAATTAATACTGGCATTATGGTGCTGCCAACAAACTCACTCAAGAAATGGTTGAAGTCTTTGCGTGCAAGTAATGCCCAAGGCGAATACTATTTAACTGATGTCATTACGATGGCAGTTCAAGATGGCGTACCTATTCGTACTACAAAGCCCGATGCTGAATATGAGATTGTTGGTGTTAATAGTCGTGATCAGTTGGCCGCATTAGAGCGGGTACACCAACTCAATCAAGCAAATGCATTAATGGATTCCGGAGTTTCTTTGGCTGATCCAGCGCGGATTGATGTTCGTGGAACCTTAGAGTGCGGTACAGATGTCTTTATTGATGTCGGTTGTGTATTCGAGGGTTGTGTCACTTTGGCTGCAGGTACAAAAGTGGGTCCGTACTGCATTGTGCGTAATAGCGTGATTGGCAAGAATGTCACAATTCATCCCTACAGCCATATCGATGGAGCACAGGTTGGGGCAAGTTCACTAATTGGGCCATACGCACGTTTACGACCTGGTGCAGATTTGTCTAATGATGTACATATCGGCAACTTTGTTGAAGTGAAGAACAGCAAGATCGCCGCAAATAGTAAGGCCAATCACTTGGCTTATGTGGGCGATTCCATCGTGGGCTCTAGAGTTAATATCGGCGCAGGTACGATTACTTGCAACTATGATGGTGTGAATAAACACCAAACCATTATTGAGGACGATGTCTTCATTGGCTCCGATACCCAGCTAGTTGCTCCAGTGCGTGTTGGCCGCGGTGCTACTCTAGGAGCGGGCACGACTCTGACTAAAGATGCGCCACCCAATCAGCTAACCGTCTCTAGAGCCAAGCAAATTTCTTTGCAGTGGCAGCGCCCGGTAAAGCAAGAGAAAAAGCTAGCAAATAAAAAAGTGCTTGCTAAAAAACCCGCTAAGGCTAAAAAATAATGTGCGGAATTGTTGGCGCAGCATCGCGTAAGAACATTGTGGAAGTTTTAATTGAAGGCTTACGTCGTCTTGAGTACCGCGGCTATGATTCTTGTGGTTTTGCTGTAATGAATGGCGATGATGCCAAGCATCCGATTGAGCGTGCACGCACTACTGCCCGTGTCTCTGAGTTAGCGGAGCAGGGTAAAGAATTTCATGGCACTCTAGGTATTGCGCATACTCGCTGGGCAACGCACGGTAAGCCAGATACACAAAATGCACATCCCCATATTTCTGGTGAATTGATTGCCGTGGTCCATAACGGCATTATTGAAAACTACGAATCACTACGCGCTGAGCTGAAATCAGCAGGTTATGTATTTACCTCAGAAACGGATACCGAGGTGATTGCGCATTTAATTCATCAAGCCTATGTATCTGGTAAGCAAGTGGATTTAGTCGCATCAGTCCGTTCCGTATTGCCAAGACTTCATGGCGCTTATGCGATTGGCGTGATTGCACAAGATCGCCCAAATGTTTTGGTGGGCGCGCGTGTTGGCTCACCATTGGTGGTTGCTCTTGGTGAAAATGAAAACTTTCTGGCTTCTGATGCTTTAGCGCTTGCTGGTCGAGCACACTCCATGATCTATTTGGAAGAGGGCGATGTTGCTGTTCTAAAGCCGGAGAGTGTTGAGATCATTGATCTGGCAGGAAAGACGGCGCAGCGAGAGCAAAAGCCGATGCCTGCTCAGGCTGATTCAGTAGATCTAGGGCCTTATCAGCACTACATGCAAAAAGAGATTTTTGAGCAACCAAGAGCAATTGGCGACACACTTGCCAATATTGCTAGCTTTGGTCCGGAACTCTTTAACGCCGATCCCGAGCAGTGGAAAAAGTTTGATCAAATTTTGATCTTAGCTTGCGGTACTAGTTACTATTCTGCCTGTGTTGCTAAATATTGGTTAGAGGATTTGGCCGGTATTCCGACTCAAGTTGAGATTGCTAGTGAATATCGTTATCGCACAACCGTACCTAATCCCAATACATTAATTGTGGTGGTCTCCCAGTCTGGTGAGACTGCTGATACTTTGGCAGCTTTGCGCCATGCACAGTCTTTGGGGCATCATTACACCTTGGCGATTTGTAATGTAGCGAGTAGTGCTATGGTTCGCGAAACCAATTGGAATTTCTTAACTAAGGCTGGTACTGAGATTGGTGTAGCTTCTACTAAAGCATTTACAACTCAGTTGCTTGCCCTTTATCTGTTGGCTGTGTCATTAGCCAAGCGCGCAGGAAAAGTAAGTCCCGAACGAGAGAAGGAGCTCTTGCGTGACTTGCGCCATTTACCCAAAGCTTTGCATGCAGTATTAGCGCTTGAGCCTCAGATTATTGCTTGGAGTACAGCATTTGCTAAGTGCGAAAACGCTTTATTCCTAGGGCGCGGCATGCACTACCCGATTGCTCTCGAAGGTGCTCTCAAACTAAAGGAAATTTCGTATATTCATGCTGAAGCCTACCCAGCGGGTGAGTTAAAGCATGGACCGCTCGCCTTGGTTACTGACAAGATGCCAGTAGTCACCGTGGCACCTAAGGATGACCTATTAGAAAAGCTCAAATCCAATATGCAAGAAGTTAAAGCCCGCGGTGGAAAGCTGTACGTCTTTGCTGACCAAGATACCGAGATCACGGGTGGTGAAGGTATCAATGTGATTCGTTTGCCTGAACACTACGGCAATCTTTCACCAATCTTGCATGTAGTTCC
This sequence comes from Polynucleobacter sp. JS-Mosq-20-D10, assembly GCF_018687755.1. NCBI lineage: Bacteria > Pseudomonadati > Pseudomonadota > Betaproteobacteria > Burkholderiales > Burkholderiaceae > Polynucleobacter > Polynucleobacter sp. JS-Mosq-20-D10. Next base: position 1,969,643 of record NZ_CP061305.1, on the reverse strand, counting down.
CCTTCAGCTCTTGGCGTATCACACCGCGTGCACCTTGGGTACTGATGTCGATAAGCCTCGCAATCTTGCAAAGAGCGTCACGGTGGAGTAGTTTTCAACGGGGGTGGATTGATTGCTGATATGCAAATACAGCTCACTCCCTATGTCTTTTAGAGCACAGACGCGGTCATCAACTTTTTTTAGACTAGTTGGACAAAATCACTCGGGTTTGTCGTCAAAAATTCCTTTTGGGACCCGTTTGTACAAGATCCTTTCAAGGCAAAAATGACTAAGCCAGATGACGAGAAAGTCGACGCTTCTGTACCGACTAGCGAGGAATTGATTGCCTCGAACAAAGAGGTGGCTGAAAAGGCTGCTCAATCTATAAACATTACCAATGAGCTGGCAGATGAATTAATCGTTGCCAATGTCGAGGTAGTGCATCAAAAGAAAGAAAAGGGTAAGCGAGTCGCTGAGCTAGCCATAGCAAACTCAGAGAAGGCAAAGCGTATAGCCGAACTGGTGATTGGCAATAAAGAGCTTCTCTTTCAGAATGAGGAGAAAACAAAGCGTGCAGCTGAATTAGTTGCCCTCATTATTAAATTAGGACTAGCCAATAAAAAGGCTGCTCAATCTGAGAAGCAATTGCTTTCGACTCTGAATGCCCTGGCCATGGCTAGAGATAATGAAACGGGTAATCACATTATCCGGACGCAAAACTATGCTAAAAATCTTGCCTTGAGGCTGAGGAAGATGGGGTGCTTCAAAAATGAACTTAATAGCCGTACTATCGAACTTATTTTCAAAGCTGTACCCCTTCACGATATAGGTAAGGTGGGCATTCCAGATCAAATTCTTCATAAGCCTGGCCCGCTAACTGATGCTGAGTGGGAGATTATGAAAACCCATCCAGTGATTGGCATGGATGTTCTGCGCTCTTCTGATAATGAGGCTAGTCGAGTGATGGATGTAATGGAGGTGGCCATTCAAATTGCTGGAGGGCATCACGAATATTGGGATGGTAACGGCTATCCCGATGGATTGAAGGGTGATGCCATTCCCTTGGCTGCAAGAATAATGTCCGTAGCTGATATGTATGATGCCTTGGTAAGTGTGCGGGTATATAAAAAAGCATGGACCCATGAAGAAGCAACCCAAGAAATTATCCGCAACAAAGGGGTGCGTTTTGACCCTTTGGTTGTAGATGCATTTATTGCAGAGCAAGAAAGCTTCCAAGCTATTGCTCATCAGCACCGAGATGGCTCATGACAACCTAAAAGAATCAAAACCTTGCATTTAGTACGAACTAGTACTAAACTAGTACGTATACAGACTAAATTGAGGTAAACCCATGAATCACCTATCACTTGTTAAGGCATTGGTTCAGGCGTATCAGGCATTTGAGGCACATTCGGCTGAACACATCAAGGAGATGGGTTTAACAATGACTCAGTTTGACATTGTTGCGACCCTAGGTAATCAGCCGCCGATGACTTGTAAGGAGTTGGGGGAGAAAACGCTGATTTCTAAAGGCACCATGACGGGTGTCTTGGAAAGACTTGAGACTAAAGGGCTTATAGAAAAATTGATGAATGACGAGGATGGCCGTAGCTACAAGATTGGTCTCTCAAAAGCCGGTGATAAATTATTCAAGAAGGTATTCCCGGAGCATGTCGAGTATCTCGGTAAAGCCTTCGGAAAGCTCGGCAAGAAAGAATTAGAACAAGCAGTAACAGTTTTAAAAGAGGTTAAAGCAATATTTAACTAAATAGAGATTGCACCTACCAGCATCAAAAAATTCAATTTTTAAAAGGAAAAGATCATGACTAAAGTAGCCGTTGTATTTCATAGTGGTTATGGCCACACTGTTAAACAGGCTGAAGCCCTAGCTAAAGGTGCCAATGGCACATTAGTGGTTATTGATGCCGAAGGCAATATTACTGACGCGCAGTGGGAAACATTAAATACTGCTGATGCCATCGTATTCGGATCGCCAACCTATATGGGTACAGTAAGCTGGCAGTTCAAGAAGTTCGCTGATGCAAGTTCTAAGCAATGGTTTTCACAGCAGTGGAAAGATAAAATATTTGGTGGCTTTACTAACTCTGCCACGATGAATGGTGACAAGCACTCCACCTTGCATTATTTCTTTACTCTTGCCATGCAGCATTCAGGCATTTGGGTGGGTACTGGTTTGATGCCTTCGAATTCTAAAGCTGCAAAGCGTGATGATGTGAACTATGTAGGTTCATCCGCTGGCGCGATGATGCAAACACCTTCAGATGCAAGTGCTGATGAAGTGAATGTGGGCGACTTAGAAACCGCACGTCTCTATGGCGAGCGTATTGCGAAGATTGCCGGTCAACTACAAGCAAAGTAAGAATCAGTAATAGAGAAAATTGGGGGAATGATGAAAAAACTCATTGGTTTACAAGGTAATGATCAAGGCCACTGGGTTGGCGATGGCTTTCCTGTGCGCACCTTGTTTTTCTATCAAGATTTGGGAATGCAAATGAGCCCATTCTTAATGCTGGACTATGCAGGTCCAGCGGAGTTTCCCTCAACAACTGAACGTAAGGGCGTAGGCTCACACCCCCATCGCGGTTTTGAAACTGTCACGATCGTTTATGAGGGCGAAGTAGCGCACAAGGATTCCACAGGTCAGGGCGGCATCATTGGTCCTGGCGATGTGCAGTGGATGACTGCCGGCTCTGGCATCTTGCATGAAGAGTTTCATTCTGAAGGATTTGCCAAAAATGGTGGAACTCTGAATATGGTGCAGTTGTGGGTGAATTTGCCAGCAAAACTGAAAATGACTAAGCCGGGCTATCAAGCCATTCTGGATAAGCAGATCCCTGCAATTAATCTGATGAATGGGTCAGGACGGGCTCGTATCATCGCCGGGGACTTTAATGGCCATCAAGGTCCTGCTCATACATTTACCCCTATGAATGTGATTGATCTGAAGCTAAAAAAAGGTTCAATGAATATCCCCGTATCTGAGGGTTGGAATGTATCTCTAGTCGTGCTTAAGGGTGCTATTGAGGCGGGTCAGGGAGTGGTAGCCAAGGATGCCCAGATGTTGATGTTTAGCAATCAAGGTCAGGATATTCAAGTTAATGTGCTGGAAGACTCTATTGCCCTGTTACTGAGTGGCGAGCCTATTGATGAACCCATTGTTGGTTACGGCCCCTTTGTCATGAATACCAAAGAAGAGATTGCTCAGGCAATGCAGGATTTCAATAGTGGAAGCTTTGGAAGAATTGCGCACTAAGAAGATTCTTGGTGTGTAAAAAATCCGTTTGACTTCTATGTTTAGCTGTGTACAAAATTCATTATTTAAATCAAGGTGTTACACAGACTGGTTTAGAAAAGTGTGTTCAAATAACTCTTGTAGAAAAGGATATTTGTTCCACTTCATGTTTGATTCAAAAGATTTCTTTATTTTGCGTTGGCTCCCGCTAATTTCTGCGGGACTCCTCTCTGCCTGTGCGGTAGGTCCAGACTTTAAACAGCCGGATGCCCCTAATACATCTAGATACACCGAAACTTCCCTGACTCAGAAATTAGCCACTGCACCTGGAGTGCCTGGTGGAACGGACCAAGAGTTTATTGAGGGTGCGGATATCGAGGCTCAGTGGTGGGAATTGTTTAAGTCACCCGAGCTGGATGTATTGATTAAAAAAGCTTTGCAGCAGAACCCCAATTTAGGCGCTGCTGATGCTGCGCTACGTGCGAGCCAAGAAAATGTCAATGCACAAATTGGTGGACAGTATTTCCCAGCCGTTGGTTTAAATGGCGGTGCCACACGGCAGTTACAGCCTTCCGCTATTTATGGCTTGCCTTTCGGATCCGATACGTACAACCTCTATAACGCTTCTGTAAATGTCACTTATAAGCTCGATGTCTTTGGTGGCGCACGCCGGGCAGTTGAAAGCGCTAGAGCAAAAGAGGAAATTGCGCAGTTTCAGCTAGAAGGCGCCTATCTTTCTTTGACGGCCAATATCGTTACCGGCGCGGTACGAGAAGCTGCTTTGCGAGCACAGATGCAGGCTACTGAAGAAATTTTGAAGGCGCAAACGAATTTAGCTGAGGTAACAGAAAAGCAATTAGCAATTGGCACAGTCTCTCGAGTGGATGTGACCTCACAAAGAACTTTGGTCTCTAACTCGCAAGTCGATTTATTTACTTATGAACGCAATCTTTCGTTTGCGCGTAATCAGTTGGCAGTATTGGTGGGTGAGTTACCAAGTAATGCCAACATCACCAAGTTTGACTTAAAGTCTTTGCATTTGCCAGAGAAGCTGCCACTCTCCGTGCCATCGAGCTTGGTACGTCAGCGACCAGACGTGCGCGCAGCAGAAGCGCAACTCAAGGCTACAAACGCTTTGGTAGGAGTTGCTACTGCCAATTTATTGCCACAATTTAATATCACGGGCGCTATTGGCTCCGCAGCATTAACAAGCTCAGCCTTATTTGGGCCGAATGCCACTCTATGGTCTATTGCTGGCGGTATCTTTCAGCCGCTCTTTCAGGGTGGACAGTTATTGGCGCAACGCCGTGGCGCGATGGCCAATTACGAACAAGCAGTTTTTCAATATCAAGCTACTGTGCTCAAGGCTTTTCAAGAAGTGGCTGACTCTTTACGTGCTTTAGAAACTGGCGCTCAAGCATTAAAGTCTGCATCGGATGCTGAACGCTATGCTTATGAAACTTTAGATTTGGTACAGCAGCAATACAAGTTAGGTACTGCCAGCTACTTGGCTGTCCTCTATTACCAAAATCAATATCAAATCGCTAAAGTCAAATCGGTTTCTGCGCAAGCGACCCGATTCTCTGACACAGCGGCGTTATTTGCAGCATTGGGCGGCGGTTGGTGGAATCGTGCCGGCCCAGCCTTTCAACCAAAAGCCATGACGAACAAAGATCAAAATGAAACTTCTGGAAACAATTAAAACCAAAGTAACTGCTATTGCAGTTGCCTTGTGGGCTTGGATGCTTGTGAAGGCGATGGAGTGGAAACTTCGCGAGAGGCTCATTGATCTTTGGGAAAAGACAAAGGGATTTTGGGTGCGCTTACGCGAACGATTCATGCGCAGCAAGATTAATGCAAAACTGCAGTCTATGACCCCCTTGGGTCGACGCATGACCATTATGTTGTGCGGTGTATTTTTGTTGTTAGGTTTGATTTTTGGATTTAACCAACTCAAGACATTCATGATTAAGTACTTTATTGCTGGCATGGGTTTGCCGCCAGCAACGGTTTCTACGATGGTTGTGGAAACGACAGCCTGGCAACCTAAATTATCTAGCGTTGGTAATGTGCGTGCATTCAGAGGTGTAGAGCTCAGCACTGAAATTGGTGGCTTAGTTCAAAACGTACCTATTAAATCCGGCATGGATGTTAAAGAGGGTGAATTGCTCATTAAATTGAATGATGCTTCTGATGTTGCCCAACTTAATTCTTTAAAAGCAATGGCAGATTTGGCTCAAGTAATTAATGAGCGCGATAGACAGCAGCTAGAGATTCAGGCGATTAGTAAGAACGTATTCGATACTAGTAAAGCGGATGCAAAGTCTAAGCAGGCTCAGGTGGAGCAGCAAACTGCTTTAGTTGCTAAGAAAAATTTAAAGGCCCCTTTCAGTGGACGCGTTGGTATTGTGATGATCAACCCTGGTCAGTTTGTGAACCCGGGTGATAAGTTGCTGACTCTACAAACCTTGGATCCGATTTTTGTGGACTTCAATCTCCCGCAAAGTAACGCCGAACAGATACAGGTTGGACAAGAAATTGTGGTGACGACTGATGCATTCAAGGGTGCAAGCTTTAGTGGCAAGATTACTGCCGTCAGCCCGAAGGTCGATACGAATACACGTAATATTCAGATTGAGGCTCAGCTAGCCAATCCAGATAAAAAGATCTTACCGGGCATGTTTGCTAATGTGAATATCAAGTTAGGCGATCAGATGAAGATGCTGACCTTGCCACAAACCGCTGTGACCTATAACCCATATGGGTCAACGGTCTTTATTGCTAAGCCAACTGGTAAAAAAGATAAGCAGGGCAAGCCAGCACTTGAGGCTCAACAAGTCTTTGTGACTACTGGGCCAACACGTGGGGATCAGGTGGCGATTCTCAAAGGGGTTGATGAAGGTTCCACGGTTGTTACTAGCGGTCAGCTCAAGTTGAAGAATGGAACCCCGCTGATTGTGAATAACAAGGTGCTACCGGCTAATTCACCAAACCCACAGCCACAGGAATAAGTCCTAGATGAATTGGACTGACATATTTATTCGTAGGCCAGTGCTCTCGCTGGTAGTGAGCGCACTCGTCCTGGTGTTTGGTTTGAAGGCAGTGGGATCCTTGCCGGTTAATCAATATCCGCAAACCCAAAATGCCATTGTTACGATTACGACGGCCTACTACGGCGCTGATCCAGAGACGATTGCAGGATTTATTACACAGCCTTTAGAGACAGCGATTGCCCAGTCTCAGGGCATTGATTATTTGTCATCCATGAGCGTGAGTGGCCTCTCAACTATTACCGCTACCCTCAAGCTGAACTACGATTCCAATGCGGCATTGACGCAGATCCAGACCCAAATTAGCTCGGTCAAGAATCAACTACCACCGCAAGCCCAACAACCTGTACTCACTGTACAAATTGGTCAATCGACTGCAGCCATGTACATGGGTTTTTATAGTGACGATATTCCAAACAACGCGATTACCGATTACTTGTTGCGGGTAGTGAAACCAAAGCTAGATTCTATAGACGGTGTCCAAAACGCTGAAATTACTGGTGGCAGAAAGTTTGCTCTGCGCGCTTGGCTCGATCGCGAGAAGATGGCTGGGCTTGGTGTGGGCGCGGATGATGTCTATAGCGCCATGGCAGCTAATAACTATTTATCTGCAGTTGGCAGTACAAAAGGCGACATGGTTGCAGTGGACTTGGTCGCGGGCACAGATCTGCATACGCTTGATGAGTTCCGCAAGTTAGTTATCAAAAAAGATGGCATCAATATTGTGTATTTGGATCAAGTCGCTAGCGTGACTATGGGCTCCGAGGATTACAACACCAACGTCGCATTTAGCGGTAAGAGGTCAGTATTTATCGCGATCAAGGTGGCACCACAGGCGAACTTGCTCGATGTAGCTGCACGAGTTCGTGCCGCCGTGCCAGATATTCAGAAGCAATTGCCAACTGGTATGTCTGGTAAGGTGGTGTACGACTCTACTAAGTTCATTACCACCTCGATTGATGAAGTAGTGGCCACATTATTAGAAGCGCTGTTAATTGTGACAGTGGTGATCTATCTATTCTTGGGAAGTGCACGCGCAGTTGCAGTACCAGTGATTGCGATGCCACTTTCTCTTATTGGCACATTCTTCTTAATGCAAGTCTTGGGTTACTCCATTAATTTACTGACACTGCTTGCTCTGGTCTTAGCAATTGGTTTGGTAGTCGACGATGCCATTATTGTGGTCGAGAACGTGGACCGCCATATGAAGGAAGGCAAGTCTCCGCTAGAGGCATCTTTAATTGCTGCGCGTGAATTGGGCGGCCCTATTTTGGCAATGACGATTGTGCTGATCGCGGTGTATATTCCGATTGGCTTTCAGGGTGGGTTGACGGGCGCGCTCTTTACTGAGTTTGCCTTTACCTTAGCGAGTGCAGTGGCAGTATCTGGATTGATTGCCTTGACGCTTTCCCCGATGATGTGTTCACGTATCTTTACTGAAGAACAAGAGGCTTCTCCGTTTGTTCAAAAGATTGATCGTATTTTTGAAAAAGTACATCACAGTTATCAAGCTACTTTGCGGGAACTCTTGAGTACTTGGCAGGTCATTATTGTGATGGGTGTAATTTTGCTGGGTGGGGTGGCTTATCTTTACTCCACTGCACGTTCTGAATTAGCGCCAACAGAAGACCAGGGTATTGTGTTGATGCAGGCTTCGGGGCCGCCTAACAGTACAGTCAATCAGATGCAGACTTATGCTGATCAGATTTATCAAATATCAGCAGCGGAGCCTGAGTATGAGCAGATGTTCCAGATCACCAGTCCAACAAGCAGCTTTGGTGGTGTCTTACTAAAAGATTGGGATCAACGCAGTCGCAATGCTACTAAGTTCCAAGAAGATATGCAGAGTAAGTGGAATTCGATCGCAGGTGCTCGCGTAGCAGCCTTCCAGTTCCCGGCATTGCCTGGCGCACAGGGCTTGCCTGTTCAAGTAGTGATTAATACCACCGAGTCTTACGAATTGTTAAACGAGGTATCCCAAGCAGTGTTGGATAAGGCGCGTCGTAGCGGCAACTTCTTTTTCGTAGACTCTGATTTGAAGATTGATAAACCACAAGATGTTTTGGAAATTGATCGTGAAAAAGTAGCGGCACTGGGCATGACCCAGCAGCAAGTTGGAAGTGCACTATCTGCTGCCCTGGGCGGCGGCTATGTTAATTACTTCTCTGTTGCTGGCCGCTCTTATCGCGTCATTCCGCAAGTCAAGCAAGTAGACCGCTTAAACCCAGATCAAATCCTGGACTATTACATACGTACCCCTAGTGGACAGATGATTCAGGCCCGTACGATCGCAACAATTAAGCAAAGAGTAGTACCGCAGTCTATTAATCACTTTCAGCAGCTCAACTCAGCGACAATATTTGGTGTGAGCACTCCATTTATTTCTCAAGCAGATTTACTGGAGTTTATGCGTCAAACTTTGAAAGAGGTTGCGCCGAACGGTTACACCATGGATTACGCTGGCCCGTCCCGTCAGTTCATGGCAGAGTCCGGCGGTTTCTTAGTGACTATGTTCTTTGCGATTTTAATTGTGTTCTTAGTCTTGGCCGCGCAGTTTGAAAGCTTCCGCGACCCAATCGTCATTTTGGTTTCAGTACCACTCGCTTTGTTTGGGGCGCTGATCTTTATTAATTTGGGATTCACAACCTTAAATGTGTATACCCAGGTTGGACTGGTTACGTTGATGGGGCTGATTAGTAAGCACGGCATTTTGATTGTGGAATTTGCTAATGAGTTACAAGAGGCTGGTCGCAGTAAGTTGGATGCGATCATAGAAGCTAGTAGTGTGCGTTTGCGCCCGATCTTGATGACGACTGCTGCGATGGTATTGGGCGTAGTGCCTCTAGTGATTGCATCTGGTGCAGGCGCTGCGGGCCGTCAATCCATGGGGATCGTGATCTTTACTGGCCTATCAATTGGAACGCTGTTTACACTTTTTGTAGTACCAGCCATGTACTTATTTATTGGCGCAGACCACCATCAGAAAAAATTCAAGCAACAATAACTTATTAGTAAAAGAGAAAAAGAGAAAAAGGGTGAACTTAGTTCACCCTTTTCTAATTGAGACCCTCAATTCTTATGCTTAAGAGGGCTTTGCCTTACTTCACAATATTCAGTTCTTTTTCTGCAACCACACTGTACTTTGTTTCCGCTTCTATGCGCTGCATCCATGCATCTATATTGTGTAAAGAAGGGCGAGGACCAGTTTGGTTTGGGAAGGTTTGATTCAACAGAATCCAACGGCTTACGCAAAGTGCTAGCGGAATATCCCCAACACTGAATGTGTTTCCAGAGCAATAGTGCTGGCTTGCCAGTTGCTGATCCAGCAAGGTGAATAGTGCATTGCTATCTTGATAAGACTTGCGAATTGCTTCGTTGTTTCGCTCGTTTTCTGGCGTACGAGTTAGCCCTAAAAAGGCGGTGCGTAAGGCTGGCCACATAGTTCCGAGTTGCCAGTCCATCCACTTCTCAGACTGATATTGAGAGGCAATATCGCTGGTTAAGCGCTTCGATAGATCGTACTGACGAACAAGGTATCGCAAGATCGTATTGGATTCCCAAAGTACAAGATCGGCATCTTCTAAGGTTGGCACCAAACCATTAGGATTGAGCGCTAGAAATTCAGGCGTACGATTTTTCCCAAAATGAAGGCCAGCATCAATGCGTTCAAAATCTTTACCTTCTTCCAACCCTAACTCTGCAAGGCACCACAATACTTTTTGTACATTGATCGAACTTTTTCTTCCCCATAAACGCATCATTTCAATTCCTATTGGAGTATTTTTATAGTGATGAATCTAAACCCATAAATTTGCTATGTGCAAATATGAGTGGATCACTTGATTGAGTGTGCTTTAGGTTGAGGACTTTGGCAACAATGATGTTATGGTCACCGCCGGTATGCACTGATACGGTCTCGCATTCAAAGTAAGCGCAGCACCCTTCAATTTGGGTAAGCCCACTTGCTGAAATTTTATGGGGGATGCTGGTGAACTGATTTTCTTTCACGGTGGCAAAGTGCATCGCCATGGCCTCTTGCGAGCGCTTTAGTACATGAATTAATTGTTTGTGACCCACTTCAAAATTGGGCATCAAGTGCGAATGCTTCTTGAGGCTCCATAAAATCAGTGGCGGCTCCAAGGAAACCGTATTGAAAGAACTGATGGTGATGCCATGAGCATGCTGGTTCGCATCTAGGCAGGTAATCACTGTGACCCCGGTTGCAAAGGAGGAGAAGCCCTTGCGGAGCTCTTGGGAGGTAAATGGGGTCATCTTGCTTATTTGTTTGGTGGCTTACTTCGTTGCGGCCGGAATGGTAGTGCCTGGAATCGGGATGAGAATTTCGTTCTCTTCAGCTTTGACGCATTTAAAGCGATATTCCTTGCCGGCCTTAGAAAGAAAGCTTGCACCTTGGTAAAAGTCGTTTTTACAAGTTGTGCTGGCAAAATCCATTACCTCTTGCGGTGCGGCGCTGGAGGTGATCAAGCGCATATTGCCCATAGACATATTAATTTGGCTCGATGAGCACCCAATGAGTGCTAGACCACAAGTTGTAGTTAATAGTAGAATTTTTTTCATGGAAACCTCCATAATCAGCAATGCTCGTTAGGATAAACCTATTATGTATTTGCTGTGGAGAATGCAGCGCTTTTAAAAGGAAGAGACATGTTTAAGGCTATTTTGGTAAATAAAGATGATCAAGGTTATCGGGCTGAGCTTGCTCAAGTCGATGAGCTTAGCTTGCCTGAGGGCGATGTCAAGGTTAAGGTGCTCTACTCCACGCTGAACTACAAAGATGGCTTGGCAATTACTGGTAAAGGCCCGGTAGTGCGCAGCTTTCCGATGGTGCCCGGGATTGATTTTGCGGGAGAGGTCTTAGAGAGCGCTAGCCCAGAATTTAAAGTTGGCGACATGGTGCTGCTTAATGGCTGGGGCGTTGGCGAGGGTCATTGGGGTGGTTTAGCGCAGCAAGCACGTGTGAAGTCAGAGTGGCTTATTCCCTTACCTAAGGGCTTTACTGCTAAGCAAGCTTTGGCTATTGGTACCGCTGGCTATACAGCAATGCTGTGCGTGATGGCTTTACAAAAGCATGGCTTGAAGCCCAGTGATGGCGAGGTATTGGTGACTGGCGCTGCAGGTGGGGTAGGTAGTTTTGCCATTACTCTTTTGAGTAAGTTGGGCTTTACCGTGGTTGCCAGTACCGGACGTATCTCTGAGGCTGATTATTTGAAGAAATTGGGCGCTAGTGAAGTGATTGATCGTGCTGCACTGTCGGCTCCTGGCAAGCCTTTAGCAAAAGAGCGTTGGGCGGCAGTGGTGGATAGCGTTGGTAGTCATACATTGGCTAACGCCTGCGCTCAAACCAAGAGCGATGGCGCAGTTGCCGCTTGCGGTCTTGCTCAAGGCATGGATTTTCCATCGACTGTTGCGCCATTCATTTTGCGTGGCGTAACTTTGTATGGCATTAATAGTGTGACAGTAGCAAAAGCAAAGCGTATTGCGGCTTATGAGCAGTTAAGTAAGTTGGTAGATCTCAAAACTTTAGAAGAGATCTCTCACGAAATTCATTTAGAAGATTCTATAAAGTACGCTGCAGAGCTGATGGCTGGCAATGTGCGCGGCCGTTTAATTGTGGATGTAAATAAATAAGCATTTGGGAATGAACAGTGCTTACTGTGGAGCTTGAGGTTTTCGTGCTTTCAGTTTTTCTAAAACCTCAAGCTTATCTGAGTTGGAAAGTTCAGACCAATTTGCAATCTCAGGGAGTGAGCGATAGCAACCACGGCAAAAACCATTGTCGGGGTTGATGTCACACCAGTTGATGCAAGGTGATGGAGCTGTTATCAAAGCAAACCTAAAATAGAAATAGATGAATATTAAAAACCAATCCAGCGATTTGAGCGCTATTCATTATCCCCTAGCGGATACTTTACCGGAAGCGGGCAGTTCAATAGAGGTCGCACCAGGTGTACGCTGGCTGCGGATGCGCTTACCGTTTGCTTTGGATCACATTAACCTATGGCTGCTTCGGGATGAGTTTGAAGGTGTTCAAGGCTGGACCATCGTAGATTGTGGCATTGCTAATGATGAGACAAGAGCAGCCTGGGATCAGATCTTTGCTACGCAACTAGAAGGCTTACCAGTGTTGAGGGTGATTGTGACCCATATGCATCCAGACCATGTGGGACTATCTCAATGGCTCTGTGAGAAGTGGCAAGCACCACTCTGGATTTCTATGACAGATTATTTAACTGCGCAATGGCTTAGCCATAAAGAGGGTGGAGCTGCGGTTGGTGCACGTGCTGGTGGCGGTGGATCTGCTGACCACTTTCAAAAACATGGACTCATTGCACCAGAAGATTTAGAAAAAATTCGTGCTCGCTCGAATTACTACAGCAATATGGTTCCGGGTGTGCCACGGCAATATCGCCGCATCATTGATGGCGAAATGATTTTGATTGCCGGACATGAGTGGCAGGTGATTATGGGATTTGGTCATGCACCTGAGCATGCTTCATTATTTTGTAAAGATTTAGGAGTGTTGATTTCTGGAGACATGCTGTTGCCGCGCATTTCTACCAATGTCAGTGTTTACGATGCAGATCCAGATGCAGATCCCTTGGGCCTGTATTTGAGTTCCTTGGATCGATACCTGCCCTTACCCGATGACACTCTGGTGCTGCCATCACATGGCAAGCCTTTCACCGGAATGAAGCCGCGGATTGGTCAGTTAAAGGCGCATCATGATGAGCGCTTGGCGGAAACACTGGGGGCATGTGAAAAACCGGCAACTGCTCGTGAGATAGTGCCGGTTTTATTTAGGCGTGAACTAGATATTCACCAAATGACATTTGCTATGGGCGAGGCTATTGCCCATCTGAATTACCTACTTCGTCGAGGAAAGTTGAGTCGCCAGCTTTGCGACGACGGCGTGTTGCGGTTTTGCGTGGTTTAGAAGCTTTCTTCGTTCCAGAGTCTTTAGAGGTTTCACCAGTGGCAGCAGTGGCGCTTGCTGAAACGGCATCCCCAAAGGATTTGAGCGCCATCATGGTGGCATGCTGCACTTCTAGCCCCTGAATGGTGGACTTCAAAATATTGAGGTTCAGGTTAAGCCAGTTTTCAACGCTTTTCAGATCTTTGATGCGCTTTTCAAGTTCGTCGGTATCAAGCCCTGGAAATGCTGAGCCAAAGCCCCCGGCAGCCTTGGCGGCGTCCGTGGTGAAGGGGAATTGACCTGGCGTTTGCCCGCCCGCTCCCTGACCCCACATGGTTTTCATCATTTCAAGGCTTTGATTGAATTCTGGGATAGTTCCAAACATAGGGGCGGCTCCGGGTCAGATAAAAGTGGCTTATTGCCAATACAATAGAGGATTCTAGAGATTAATCCCGGTTACGCAATGCAATCTAATGGTTTATCCCAGCCTTACACCCGCGGTCAGGCACTTCCCGAGCTACTAAAGCAGCGCATTCTGATTTTGGATGGCGCCATGGGCACCATGATTCAGCAATACAGGCTGAGTGAGGCGGATTACCGTGGATTACCTGCTAGTAAACGCTTTGAGAGTCATCCAGGCGACATTAAGGGTAATAACGAACTCTTGGTACTGACCCAGCCCCAGATTATCAGCAAGATTCATGAGCAGTATTTAGATGCGGGTGCCGACATTATTGAGACCAATACCTTTGGCGCTACTTCAGTTGCGCAAGAGGATTACAAGATGGCTGATTTGGCTCGTGAGATGAATGTGATCTCCGCTCAATTGGCTCGCGCTGCCTGTGAAAAATACTCTACGCCAGATAAGCCACGTTTTGCAGCAGGTGCAATTGGGCCTACACCAAAGACCGCAAGTATTTCTCCGGATGTAAATGATCCCGGTGCGCGTAATGTGACGTTTGATGTACTGCGAGCCTCCTATCGGGAGCAGATTGATGGTCTCTTTGAGGGTGGTGTTGATTTATTTTTAGTTGAAACTATTTTCGACACACTCAATGCCAAGGCTGCATTGTTTGCTTTAGATGAGTTCTTTGAAGAAACTGGTGAGCGTTTGCCAGTGATGATTTCAGGTACGGTCACGGATGCTTCTGGTCGAATTCTATCTGGCCAAACAGTCGAAGCATTTTGGAATAGCCTGCGCCACATTAAACCACTCACCTTTGGCCTGAACTGCGCCCTAGGTGCAGCACTAATGCGCCCTTATATTGCTGAGCTATCTCGCATCTGCGATGTTGCAGTATCTTGTTATCCCAATGCCGGTTTGCCCAATCCCATGAGTGACACAGGCTTTGATGAGACTCCGGATATTACTTCTAGTTTGGTTGATGGTTTTGCAAAAGATGGTTTGGTCAATCTAGTGGGTGGCTGCTGTGGAACTACGCCAGATCATATTCGTGCAATCGCTAATGCAGTTGCGCAGCGTAAGCCGCGACCCTTCTATCGTGAGAGTGCGGAGCTGTCAGTATGAGTAAGACTGTAAAAGTAACGCCACCGATGAAGCTTTCAGGCTTAGAGCCTTTCAATGTTACAGCCGATATCCGCTTTGTAAACATTGGCGAGCGTACCAACGTAACAGGCTCCAAAGCCTTTGCGCGCATGATTTTGAATAATCAATTTGATGAAGCTTTGGTAGTTGCAAGGCAACAGGTTGAAAATGGTGCTCAAGTGATTGACATCAATATGGATGAGGCAATGTTGGATTCTGAAGCGGCAATGACGCGCTTCTTAAATTTGATTGCCTCAGAGCCCGATATTGCTCGTGTGCCGATCATGATTGACTCCTCTAAATGGAGCGTAATTGAGGCGGGTCTCAAGTGCATTCAGGGTAAGCCGATTGTGAACTCGATTTCACTCAAAGAGGGTGAAGAGCCGTTCAGAAAACAAGCACGTTTGATTCGTCGTTACGGTGCAGCATCTGTAGTGATGGCATTTGACGAAGTAGGTCAAGCCGATACCTTTAAGCGCAAAACAGAAATTTGCCAGCGCTGCTATCAAATTCTTGTTAATGAGATTGACTTTCCAGCAGAAGATATTATTTTTGATCCCAATATCTTTGCAATTGCTACCGGCATTGAAGAGCACGATAACTATGCAGTCGATTTTATTAATGCCACTCGCTGGATTAAAGAAAATCTACCGGGCGCAAAAGTCAGTGGTGGCGTATCCAATGTCAGCTTTTCATTCCGCGGCAACGATCGCGTACGTGAAGCCATTCATACGGTGTTCCTGTATCACGCCATTCAGGCTGGTATGGATATGGGTATTGTTAATGCGGGGCAGCTCGGGGTCTATGCAGACCTAGATCCTGAATTACGTGAGCGTGTTGAGGATGTGGTCCTCAACCGCTTTAAAGAAAAAGAAGGTAAGACTCCAACTGAGCGCTTACTGGATATTGCCGATCAATTTAAAGGTGGTGGCGCAAAGCAAGTAGAAAACTTGGTGTGGCGTGAAGCCCCAGTGCGTGAGCGTTTAACCCATGCTTTAGTACATGGAATCACTACCTTTATTGAAGGTGACACTGAAGAGCTGCGCGCTCAAATTATGGGTGCGGGTGGTCGTCCGATTGAGGTTATTGAAGGTCCTCTGATGGATGGTATGAATGTCGTTGGTGACTTATTTGGTGCCGGTAAGATGTTTCTGCCTCAAGTAGTCAAGAGCGCACGCGTGATGAAGCAAGCAGTAGCCATTTTGATTCCTTATATTGAGGAAGAGAAGCGCTTGCACATTGCCTCTGGTGGCGAAGCAAAAGCCAAAGGCAAGATTGTGATGGCGACTGTAAAAGGTGACGTGCACGATATTGGTAAAAACATTGTGACGGTGGTGCTGCAATGTAATAACTTTGAAGTTGCCAATATGGGTGTGATGGTGCCTTGCTCAGAAATTCTGAAGCGTGCCAAAGAAGAAAAAGCAGATATTGTTGGTTTGTCTGGTTTGATCACACCATCTTTAGAGGAGATGACCTACGTTGCGCAAGAGATGCAGCGAGATGATTATTTCCGTGAGCGTCAAATTCCACTCATGATTGGTGGTGCCACAACTTCTCGTGTACATACCGCAGTCAAGATTGCACCACATTACGATGGCCCAGTAGTTTACGTGCCCGATGCATCCCGCTCTGTGTCAGTAGCATCAAGCCTTCTATCAGATGAAAGCGCCAAGAAATTTATTCAGGATCTGCGCGATGACTACGTTCGTATTCGTGAGCAGCATGCCAATAAGAAGGCGTCCCCAACTATCTCATTAGAAGCCGCGCGTAAGAATCGTGAGCTGATTGATTGGGCTCACTACGTGCCTGAGAAGCCTAAGTTTATTGGACGTCGTGTTTTCAAGAATTTCGCTTTAAGTGACATCGCTAAATACATTGACTGGACACCATTTTTTCAGACTTGGGATTTGGCTGGTAAGTTTCCAGCAATCTTGGATGATGAAGTTGTTGGTGTAGAGGCACGTAAAGTATTTGAAGATGGCCGGGCGCTATTGGATAAGTTGATTAAGGGTCAGTGGTTGCAAGCCGATGCTGTAGTAGCCTTCTACCCAGCAAATACGATAGGTGATGATATTGTTTTGTACAGCGATGAATCTCGCGAGCATCCATTATTTGTTTGGCATAACTTGCGTCAGCAGGCCGAGCGTCCAGTTGTCGATGGGGTCCGTCGGCCAAATCGCTGCTTAGCAGATTATGTGGCACCGAAAGATTCACATGTGGCCGATTATCTTGGCTGCTTTGCTGTGACAACTGGCCATGGGGTTGAGAAAAAAGTGGCTGAGTTCCATGCGAAGCATGATGACTACAGTGCGATCATGTTGCAATCTTTAGCTGATCGTTTGGCAGAAGCATTTGCAGAGTTGATGCATCATCGTGTTCGTACCGATCTTTGGGCTTATGCGACTGATGAGATTTTGACGAATGATCAAATGATTAATGAAGAGTATCGCGGTATTCGTCCAGCGCCAGGATATCCAGCTTGCCCTGCGCATGAGGTGAAAAAAGATTTATTACGCGTTATTGGTTCGGAAGATATTGGTATGACCTTGACCGAATCGATGGCCATGAACCCAGCTTCTAGTGTCAGCGGTTTTTATCTGGCACATCCAGACGCACGTTATTTCAATGTGGGTAAGTTGTCAGCAGACCAGATTGAAGATCTTGCGAAGCGCCGTAATGAGTCCATTGAAGACATTCGTCGCCAGTTGGCAAGCTCGATAGAATAAATTTGATTTTGGGTGGAGTGGGAGGCAGTATTTAAACGCCCCACATCACCGGTTCATCTTTGGCTTTAGCTTGTTTCATCAGCTCTAGGAAAGGGTAGGCACGCTGCCCTAGCCTATCGGTAAGTTTCCGTTTTTCAGTATTTTCTTGATCCGCTACATTACTTTTAGCCCGCTCTTCCAAATCTTTCAGAATGGCAGTCTCTAGGTCGATGATGAGGCTTGGTAGTTGCTCCACCGTCAAAATTCCTCTAGGCTCTAATGGACGGCCCAAAATTTCAAAGATTCTCTGGGAGAGGTCAGCCAGCATGATGACGTCAGGACCCGCTTTGGAGCGAAATTGATAGATCATTTCAATAGCTTACCACCTGATAAACTCACTTATCTATGTTGTTAACTAATAAAAATCGTTTAATTGAAATGCTGAGCGCAGCTCTTCAGGGTCTTGCCCAGGAGCGTGGTTTGGGTGATGCCCCTGCTCCGCGCCTAGAGCGCCCTAAGGCGGTAGATCATGGGGATGTCGCTTGTAATATTGCGCTTCAGCTTTCTAAGGCTTGGAAACTGAACCCTCGAGAATTAGCGCAAGCGCTGGTTGAGCGCTTAGAGCAGCAGTCTGGCTATAGCGACCTCATTGCCTCCTGCGAAATTGCAGGGCCTGGCTTTATTAATTTTCGTCTTAGCAATCTAGCTAAAACTGCTGTGGTGCAAGAAGTCCTCACGGCAGGATCTCAGTTTGGTCAGCTAGCGCCAGAGGCATCCCCAGTTGCTAGTGCCATGATTGAGTTTGTATCCGCCAATCCTACTGGCCCGCTGCACGTAGGTCATGGTCGACAAGCTGCACTAGGCGACGCCTTAGCAAACTTATTAGCAACGCAGGGCATCAAGGTACATCGTGAGTTTTACTATAACGATGCTGGAGTCCAGATCGCGAACTTGGCGCTCTCGGTGCAAGCTCGATTGAATGGACTTAAACCGGGTGATGCTGCTTGGCCAGAGAGCGCCTATAACGGTGAATACATTGCGGAGATTGCGACTGCTTTTAAGGATTCATCTGAATATAAAGATGATCTGGAAGCGATTCGTCAATTTGCCGTCGCGTATTTACGCAATGAACAAGATATTGACTTAAAAACATTTGGCGTGAAGTTTGATTGCTATTACTTAGAGTCTTCCTTGTATACCGATGGCAGTGTTGCAAAAATTGTTGAGGAGCTGCAAAGTATTGGTAAGACCTATGAGTCTGAGGGCGCACTTTGGCTCAAGACAACAGATGATGGCGATGATAAAGATCGCGTCATGCGTAAGTCTGATGGTAGCTTTACCTACTTTGTGCCTGATGTCGCCTATCACACCAGCAAATGGAATCGTGGCTTTGAAAAAGTAATTAACGTCCAAGGGAGCGATCACCACGGTACCATCGCCCGTGTTCGCTCGGGCTTGCAGGGTGTGGCACAGAAGCGTGGTTGGGATATTCCGAAAACCTACCCTGACTATGTATTGCACAAGATGGTGACGGTGATGCGCCATGGTGAAGAAGTCAAAATTTCTAAACGCGCTGGCTCCTATGTGACTGTGCGCGACTTAGTTGAGTGGTCCGGCGGTGTTACACCAGAGATGGCTGCTGATGAGCGTGAGCTGGCACTACAGCGTGGAAGAGATGCTGTGCGTTTCTTCCTTATCTCTCGTAAGGCTGATACTGAATTTGTGTTTGATATTGATTTGGCATTACAGCAGAATGATGAGAATCCCGTGTTTTATGTGCAATATGCCCATGCACGTATTTGTTCAATTCTGACCCAATGGGGTGGAAAAGTATCCGAACTAAAAGGTGCTGACCTCTCCTTACTACAAAGCAAAGCTTCGGATCATTTATTGCGTCGCTTGGCTGAATATCCAGAAATGCTTACTGATGCGGCTGCAGACTTGGCGCCACATGCCTTAGCTTTTTATTTACGTGATTTAGCGGGAGACTTCCATGCCTTCTATAATGCGGATCGCGTTTTAGTGGATGATCCCGCATTGAAATTGGCACGACTTGCATTACTCCTAGCGACGCGCCAAGTGCTTGAAAATGGATTAAAAGTATTAGGTGTATCAGCACCAGCTAAGATGTAAGCTGTAGTGCTTGCTAGCGCTTAAGAGGTAAAAAAGAAGGATGGGGATACGATGAAAAAAAATAATCAACAGACCAGCTTTACGCCAAGGACCCAGTCTTCGAGCTCGGAGTATGGCGGTACTATTCTTGGCTTCATCTTAGGACTTGGTGTTGGCCTCGGTGTTGCTTTTGTGATTGCCTTTTACCTTTCTAAAAACACACCACAGGAGCGCCCTGGAGTCAGGGCTCCCAATCTTCCTTTAACAATTATGCCGGGAGCAGCGCCGGCGGAGGGCGAAGTGACTGCCCCAGCAGAGGCTCTAGATTTGAATAAGCCACTCCAAGGCAAGTCAGCCGCACCCGCAGCGAGTACGCCAGATCTAATTGCTGATGTAGCTAATGGTAAAAAGCCGGTAGAGCTAGCCCCAACACCTACAGCAAAATCGGATGCAATTTATTTCTTACAAGTAGGTGCCTTTAATAAGCGTGCTGATGCAGATGCTCAAAAAGCAAGTTTAGCGATTCAAGGTATTCAATCTCAATTAAGTGAGATTAATAGTGAGGGCAATACGCTTTGGCGTGTGCGTGTTGGCCCATACAACAGTGTTGAAGAAAGCAATCCCGTGCGTGATAAGCTTAATGGCATGGGTATTAAACCGAGTGTCATTAAATCTAGCAAATCATGATTACATTATCTAAATCTAAAAGAGCCTTTTTATCTGCCACTATTCTTGGCTTAGCATTTTCTTTTTCAGGCCTTGCTACTGCGCAAAGCCCTAAGATTGAGGAGGGGTTTGATTATCGTATTCTGCCTACCCCTCAGCCAGTTGAGGCCAAAGGCAAGGTCGAGGTTATCGAGTTCTTTTGGTATGGTTGCCCGCATTGTTATGACTTTGAGCCAGAACTCAATGCATGGCTTAAGCGCCAAGCAAAGGATGTGACATTCCGTAAAGTACCCGTTGCTTTCCGAGATGATTTCATGCCGCATAGCCAGCTGTTCTATGCCTTAGAGTCCATGGGTAAGGGCGAGGCGATGAATGACAAAGTCATGTATGCCATGCACAAAGAAAACAAGCGCCTCATGACAGAAAATGAGATCGCCGATTGGGTAGCCTCACAAGGTATCGATCGCAATACTTTCTTAGCTACCTATCGCTCATTTGCTGTTGTATCAAAAGCTCGTGCTGCAAGACAGATGGCTGATGCTTATCGCATTGATGGTGTGCCAACGATTGTGATGCAGGGTCGCTACGTCACATCTCCATCCATTGCTGGAACCAAGGCAAAAGCAATTGCTGTAATGGATCACTTAGAGCAAAAAATCCGCAAGGATAAGTACAAGTAATTCAGGATCTTATATTTTGACGAAGCGTCGGATAATCCAAAAGTAAAGCGGGTAAGGCAGGATTCTGAGGAACTTTAAGAATCCTGAAAACCGCTTAGGGAAGTGAATATCAAATTCTCCAGCCTGAAGTCCGGCGAGGATTTCTTGTGCGGCCTCATCGGCAGTGATGAGCGCTGGCATTTCAAAATCATTCTGTGCGGTAGCCTCTGTTGCAACAAATCCCGGTGAGATCATATGCACGCTCACCCCCTGCGGCAGTAAGTCGTAATACAGGGTTTCACAGAAATTAATAATCCCTGCTTTACTAGGACCATACGCTAAAGCTTTAGGTAATCCGCTATATCCCGCCACGCTACCAACGATGGCAATATGACCAGCATGCGCTTTGAGCATATCAGGCATCACAATGCTGACGGCCCGCATGGGACCAAGCAGATTGGCATCAATTGTTTTCTGCGCAATATCAAATTCGAAATTATCAGCGCGTAAGGGGGTATACACGCCCGAAACAAATAGTAGTAAATCTAATCCGCCCCACGCTTCTAGGATGTTCTGGTATGCGGAGTCGAGTTGGTCTTGACTGGTGACATCTGAAGGGAGCACTAAGGTCTGTCCTGGCTTCGCAGATTGTGCGAGAGTATCTAGCCGCTCGGTACGACGGCTAGAGAGTGCGACTTTTGCTCCCGCCTTGATAAAAGTTTTAGTGCAGGCCTCGCCAATACCGCTGGAAGCCCCAATGACCCAAATCCGTTGATTTATAAAAGAATCGATTCCTTTTTGTTTCATGGGCGTAGTACATCACTTGAGTGAATGACATCTTGATGTTTTAGGGTGTACTGCACTACATCAATATTCTTTTCGGAGAATCCGGCGGCGCAATACATGAGATAAAAATTCCAGAGCCGAATAAATGCCTCGTCGAAACCAAGGTGATAAATTTCTTCAATCTTCTGATTAAAGCTATCGCGCCATAGGCATAAGGTTTTGGCATAGTCAGCACCAAAGGCAAATTCTTCCTCAAGCTCTAAACCAGCACTAGCTGCAGCAGCCTTAAATTTAGCTGGAGAGGGGAGCATGCCTCCTGGAAAAACATACTGCTGAATAAAGTCGGTACTCTGGCGGTAGCGATCAAATAAATCATCTGCGATCACGATGGTTTGGATACAAGCCCGTCCACCCGCTTTGAGTCGTTTTGCAACTGTTTGGAAATATTCTGTCCAATGGTTCTCGCCAACTGCTTCAAACATTTCAATAGAGGCGATGCCATCAAATTGCTCTTTACAGTCCCGATAGTCTTGCAGTCGCACCTCAAATTGCTTTGCATTAGAGGTTTCTGAAGAGATTTTTTGAAGTCTAGAGTCTGCAAACACTTTTTGTTCAGTCGACAATGTCAGGCCAGTGACTTGATTGCCATTGCGTAAGGCTTCTTCCATAAAGCCGCCCCAACCACAACCTATCTCTAAAAGTTGATCTCCCTCCTTAGCGTGGATGGAGTCTAAGATACGTTTGATTTTTGCACGCTGAGCATCCATGAGTGATTGCTTGTTGCCCTCAGAGAACCATGCGCTCGAGTAACTCATCGTGGGGTCAAGCCAAAGCGTATAAAAGGCATTACCTAAGTCATAGTGCGCATGAATATTTTTACGACTTCCAGATTTAGAGTTGTCTCTAAACCAATGTCTCAGGCGATAGGCTATGGATCCAAGCCAGCTGCCATAAATTGCTTTCTCTAGGATAGTGCGATTCCGAATGGCTAGCTCTAGAACCGCTTTGAGATCAGGTGTATTCCATTCACCTCGGATATAGCTTTCGGCAAAGCCGATATCACCATGAGATAAAACTTGTTTAAATACAGACCAATCTAAAACTTGAATTTCTGCATGTAGTTGGTCTGAGCTGTTGCCAAACTCCCTTACTTCATTATTAGGAAGAGTGAGAACTAGGTGCCCGCTGCGCAATTTAGCCAAAAGACCTAATAGAGCCACTGTGCTTGCATTACCTTGCTGCAGTTTAGATTTACGCCTTTCAGGGCGAGAAAAGGTGAGGCGTGATAGCAGAGTTTGACCGGGGCGATTCATCGAGTAACTTCAAGTTCTGGTGGTTTAGGTTTTGAGTGAAAGGGTACACCTTTTAGCCATAATTTCAATGCCTGCCAGTGAATTCGACCAATAACACCCAGACTCATGAGGGGGTAGCGCAGAAAGGCAAGATGGAGAGCACTTTTAGTTAATGGTTGAGCTAGACCGCTGATACTAGTATTGATTAATGGAGCGCCGTCCTCGTGCAGCTCAATCCGACAAACAATATTCCGCTTTGAATTGCTATCTTGGGGAAATAAGAAGCGGAAGTGGTACTCCCCTCGCACGTCACAAAAGGGCGAGACATGGAATACCTTATTGCTAATAAGCGTCTCTCCGGATTGCAAGGCTTTACCGGAGTCATGATGTAGTAGATAGCAGTGTCGTTCTCCAAAGGTGTTATTTACCTCAGCTAGTACCGCTTGAACTTGACCATTGGTTTGGGTGCAGATCCAAAAGCTGACCGGATTAAAGACATAGCCGAGAACTCGCGGAAAAGTGTGCAGCCAAATCTCACCATCATCATGATGAACGTGGTTTTCTTTGAGGATCGATTCGATCCAGGACAGGCTGTTCTCACCACCTAATCCATGGTCTTGGTCAAAAAAGGAAAAAAGTCCGAATTGTTTATCTTTCAGACCATGCCGACTGAGTAATTTTGGATCATTCCTGCGCGCACGCATCGGAATAGATAAAGTAAATACACCGTAGCCAAACGCATTGATAGCGGGACGAAAGCGTCGATGCTTTACCGCTCCAAAATTAATCGTTGGCAAATTCATTTACTGAGAATCTTTAATGGAGCTTGATTTAACACGATGAGAAATACTCTCCATAAGATCCATTGCTACCAATTCGCCTGAGCGCAAACCATCTTCATGAAAACCAAACCCAGTCCATGCTCCGCAATACCAGATTGAAGAATTACCCTGAATTAAGGGTAGCTCCTTTTGTGCCTGCACGGCCCGCATATCAAAGACAGGATGCGAGTAATGAATTTCTTCGTGCACCAATTTTGGATTGGGAACTGTCAGTGGATTCAGACTCACAATAATTTGCGTGTTCTCGAATGCTTTGGGTAGGGGTTGTAGGCGGTTGATTAAATAGTTCACACTCACGTGTTGTTGTGCAGTCGGTGTTGCGCCAGATTTTGCGGTGTAGTTCCAAGCTGCCCAGCAGCGTTCAGTAGTTGGCAAGAAATTGACATCTGTATGCAATATTGCACGATTTTTTTGGTAAGGCACCGAGGCCAAAATATTGCGCGCATCTTGCCCAATACCATGGACCAACTCTAAGGCTTGATCACTATGGCATGCCATTACCACTTCATCAAACTGGTGTAGCCCAGAGGGTGTAATCACCTCAACTGGAGAGTCATCCGATTTGCTCGCATTGACTCGAGAAACGGATTCACGTACGAATTGGACTTGATGTTTCTCCAAGGCCGCTATTAAAAGTTTTACGTATTCTCGGGAGCCGCCTTTAACAGTAAGCCATTGCGGGCGATTTTGGATTTGCAAGAGACCATGGTTATGACAGAAGCGGACCATGGTCTGAATCGGAAACTCTAGCATCTGATCAACAGAGCATGACCAAATAGCGCCAATCATTGGCAAGAAATAATTTTCTCTAAAGCTGGCGCTAAAACGATTGCGATCTAAAAAATCTTTAATACGTTCATCTGGCTCTGAGTATTCAAGTTTGGTAGTGATCTGTTCTTCTGCCAGTCGAGTAGCGAGACGATTGAAGCGCAAGATGTCGTAAGCCATTCTCCAGAATGACAACGAGAACAGATTAGACCTTTGACCAAAAAAGGAATTGAGATCGTTACCAGCCCATTCAATTTTTTTATTGCGCCCTGTTTTTCCTCCCGCATCAATAGATACTGAAAAGGACATTTCTGATGGCGCAATCGGAACCTGAATTTCTTCAAATAGACGAACTAAGCGAGGATAGGTTTTGCGATTAAATACTAAAAATCCAGTATCAACCCCATGGGTCACTTGACCGTGAGGAGTCTCTAGTGTGAGATCAACAGTATTACTATGGCCGCCAATATGGTTGCCACCTTCGAATATGGTGATCTCTAAATCTGGGTGCTGCCTTAATGTGTATGCACATCCTAAGCCAGATATACCGGCGCCAATGACGGCAACTTTTTTCTTACCCACTAAATTTTTTCTCCAAGAAGTTTCTCAATTTCACCAGTAATACTGCTACTTGCCGGCTTTGTCATGCTGCCAAACGAATCGACTACATTACCGTTCCGATCAATCAGGTACTTATAAAAATTCCATTTCGGTGTTGTCCCAGTTTTAGCAATGAGCATTTTAAATAGTGGGTTTGGATTGCTTCCACTAACTGAGCTCTTGGCGAACATAGGGAATTTCACGTCATAGGTATTTTTACAGAAGTCAGCGATATCTTTATTGCTACCCGGCTCTTGTTGGCCAAAATCGTTTGATGGAAATCCTAATACAACCAAGCCACGGTCTTTGTATTTGGCATACAACTTCTCCAGACCCTCGTATTGGCTTGTGAAGCCACAAAAACTCGCTGTATTAACAACGAGAATGACTTTGCCCTGATATTGACAGAGGCTTTGAGGTGCCTCATCCTGCAATCTTGGAAAAGTATGGGATAAAAGGGGGCTACAGCTGGAGGCGGGAGCTGCCTTTGCGAACGGCATTGCTGTCAGCAAGCAAATTAGTGCCAGTAAGTACCGCGGCATACAGCGAATCATTTTGAGCCTTTGGGTGGGACGGGAATGCCCAAGTCTAAGACATTCTGGCAAATATCGTTGAATGTAGCCTAATGCCATTAATATGGCGTTATGAGCCTCCTATCCCCACCTTCTTTCGAGTCTAAAGTCTGCGTTCCGATGGAGCTGGAGGCTCGTATTGCGGCGCTCCCGAGACCCTTGGTATTTACAAATGGCGTCTTCGATATCCTGCATCGAGGGCATGCCAGCTACCTAGCCCAAGCCAGGGCGATGGGCGCTAGCCTTGTAGTGGGGGTGAATTCAGATGCCTCAGTCAAGATGCTGGGTAAGGGTGATGACAGGCCTATTAATACCGAGGCAGATCGCCAGGCTTTATTAGCAGCGCTTGAGAGTGTCGACTTGGCGGTGTTATTTACGGAGCAGACCCCGGTGAATCTGATTGCCAGGATTCATCCCGATATTTACGTTAAGGGCGGAGATTATGAAATCGATTCCCTAGAGGAGACCCGTCTCGTGAAAACTTGGGGTGGTGTAGCAGTTGCTATCCCATTTTTATACGAGCGCTCCACAACAACCCTATTGGGCAAGATCCGGACAAGTTGACTTATTTGGCGGCCTGCAGGTTTTGTAGTAACCACGCCCAAAGTCCGCGTAGTACTAAACCCTCAATAGGCTCTACTGGCAGTACTGCGAGCTCTGGAAACTGTTTAATTGCATTTGCCAAAATTTTGGCATTGCCCCCATCAAGCCAAATTCGCTCAACTGGATGATTCATAGCTTTAGCTAAGTAGGCTGCGCGCAGGATTGCCCCCATTTGTGCAGCATCACAACCACCCGTAATCGCCTCATCTGTAGTGCTGCCAAAGCTCGCTTGAGCTTCAGGCTTGTTGGCGCGAACCACAGATGGTAGTTGGGCTGTATTTTGTTGCAGGCTTTCTTGCATTAGGCTCAAGCCTGGCAAGATCCAGCCACCGTAATGGACGCCATTGCCACCTAGTAAGTCAATAGTAGTGGCCGTCCCAGCGTTGATCACCAGCGTGTTGGTGCTGGAAAGGGCTCTTGCGCCAATCAGTGCAGCCCATCGATCTGCACCCAATTTGCTGGGATCTTGATAGAGTGTTCGTAAGCCTTGATAAGGACTGCTGCCTGTGATTTGTTTCCACTCAAGATCTTGCCATTGTGGAAAGAGGCTGCGTAGATTTTCAATAGCAGCGTCGCCTGCTACGCAGCAAAAGCCAATAGCATCTGGTTTAGGTAAGGTTTTAGAAATATAGTCAGACAGCTCAGCTCGTAGTTCGGCTGACTGGAAGGATTTGGTGCCGATCGACCCGGAGTATGCCCACAGTTTTTTATTGCGATCGGCAATGTTTTGTGTAGATTCAACTGCGGCCCACTTGAGCCGAGTGTTGCCAAGATCAAATACTAAATACAGACTCATGATTGCACTCGCAAAGAAACATCGCCTGCATGAATGACAATGGATTTGTCATGCTGATGAAGAATAAGGGCGCCAGAGTGATCCACTCCGGAAGAGACTCCAATGATAGGTTCTTTGCCCGCGCCAGATATGTAAACAGACTGACCGTTAAAGGCATCCCAGTTCAACCAAGAATTTATAAAATAGCTAAACCCATGCTGTTCAAATTGGGTTAAATGCTTTTCGAATGACTCAATCAGCTTTAGCCAAAGGAACTCAGTATCGGGAATCGGCGCGTGATGAGGTATGAGTTGATCCAAAGCGGCAGCACCTAAAGCAGTTTGATTTTCTGAGCTCTGTGTAATCAATTCTGCATTACGTAAGTTCAGGCCCAGGCCGATCACCATCCAAGTAGGTGAACTTGGACTACTTTGGCCACCTTCGATCAGGATACCGCCAAGTTTGGCATTGTTCAGAAGTAAATCGTTGGGCCACTTCAGCCTAAGACCTTGTTGATGAAGGGTGGTTTCATTGATACCTAAAGCTCCAGCAATGCCTGCAATGACCGCTAGTCCAATGACTAGACTAAGTCCGCTCAGTTCATGGGGGCGTTTATCGAATGGGTAGGCTAAGGAGAAGCACAGCGTATCTCCAGGACTGGAAAGCCAAACTCTTCCAGCTCTGCCCTTGCCGGCGGTCTGATCGTGAGCAATACGAGCTACGGGATCAATTAATTCACCGGCACGCCAACGGGCTAATAAATCATCATTAGTTGATTTAGTAGTGGCAACGCGTTCGAGAATGCAATTCGGGCTCATTTTTCTATTGTAGAAAGATCTAGGCTCGCTGACCTAGAATAAGGGAATGCAACACGAAGATCAGCGTCCTCGCAAGTTTGTTTGGCCTCTCCAGGCAATGCCTTTGGCTCGAGCCATTAGCTTGAGCTATGCGCTTTTAATCATTTATGTCAGCCTGAACCCCTTTGATTTCAGTTTTGATAATGGGATCGCCCCATGGGCATGGTTAGATGCCCCTTTACCCCGCTTTATTACGCTCTTTGATGTGTCAGTCAATGTCTTGGCCTATATTCCTTTAGGGTTTCTGCTCGTTTTTGCCTGCTACCCACGTTGGCGTAATTTTGTTGCCTTAGGCATCGCCTTGAGCTTTAGTGCGGCATTGGCTTTCAATATTGAGTCGCTACAAACTTGGTTACCCACCCGCATTCCGAGCCAAATGGATTGGTGGGCCAATGTGTTGGGAGGTTTGATGGGCGGTTTATTGGCTATCCCCTTGGGTCCTCAGTGGCTATCGGGGAGTGCAATACGTCGTCGCTTTGATCAATGGTTTGGCTTGAACTGGGCTGCTTGCGCTTTATTTTTACTTTTCCCTTGGGCTCAGATCTATCCCCAAAGCTCTTGGTTGGGTACGGGGGTGTGGGGACATACCATTTTTTCCTCCGTTGACTGGGGCACCATGGTGGTCAATCATGTCATTCAAGAATCTATCATTACAGCGGTCTGTTGGCTCGGTACCGGACTCTTACTATCCTTAGGAATGCGCTCAAAAGCGCCCCAGTGGAAAATCTTAAATAGTCTGCTTTGCTTCACTGTTTTAGTGAAGATTGCCTTTACTGCATTGCAGTTTGGGATGGAATTTGGTTTGTTGTGGCTCACAGCGGGGGCTATTTGGGGTATGGTGCTGGGCAGTCTATTGCTCAGATGGACCCTCCAGTTTTCCTTGGTCAGCAAAGCTTGGCTTGCAATTACCTGTTTAGTTACTGCCACCTTGGTAATTAATCTCCTGCCGGACAACCCGTATTTCATTCTGACATTACGACATTGGTATCAAGGTCGGCTATTACACTTTAATGAATTAATGCAATGGGTTTCAGTAGTATGGTTGCCACTAGCATTATTTTGGGTGCTTCGAAATAGAGCCACCTTTAATTTAAAACCTTGATTGAGATGACATATGAGTTTTAAACACCATGTTTTTTTCTGCCTAAACCAGCGCAGTAACGGCGAAGATTGTTGCGATCGTCATAACGCCTTTGCTCTTTTTGATTACGCAAAAAAGCGTGTCAAAGAGTTAGGCTTATCTGGTCCGGGAAAAATCCGTATTAACAAAGCGGGGTGTTTAGATCGTTGTGCTGATGGCCCGGTGGCGGTGATTTATCCAGAGGGTATTTGGTACACATTTATTGACGCTGAAGATGTTGAAGAAATCATCCAGTCACACTTAATACAAGGACGCCCAGTAGAGCGTCTGCAGTTAGCTTGAAAAGATTTCAGAAAGTTTTCTCATGAATAGCCGTACAAAAGTAATTCATATTGATGGTGTTGTAGGTCAAATCGAAATGTCGATTGATCTACCAGATGAATTAAAAAATAATCCTGATTTTTTGGTGAGAGGTTTAGCTTTAGTTGCGCATCCACACCCACTGATGGGTGGAACGATGGATAATAAAGTGGCACAAACTATAGCACGCGCTTTTAATCAATTGGGTTACGTTAGTGTGCGCCCTAATTTTCGCGGAGTGGGTGCTACAGCTGGCGTACATGATGATGGCGTTGGTGAGATGGAAGACTTGCTTCACGTCACTGATTGGATGCGCACCCCTTCTAGTTGGAATCAATTTGAGGCGACTGCACAACAGGTATGGATAAAGACTGTCAATACTTTGCCCTTAGTAGTTTCTGGATTTTCATTTGGCAGTTTTGTTGGTACCCATTTGGTACAGCGCTTAGCTGAGCTAGGGCGCCCAGCTGAACGACTCGTCATGGTGGGTAGTGCAGCTGGTAAATGGGTCTTAGCACCTGTACCTGCCGATACAATTTTGATTCATGGTGAGGTGGATGAAACTATTCCCTTGATCGATGTCTTAGATTGGGCGCGACCCCAAGAGTTAACGGTACAAGTGGTGCCAGGTGCCGATCACTTTTTCCATCGACGTTTACATTGCATACGCAACATCATTACAGGTGCTTGGTTGGGTATGCCCGATCACCGCAATTAATAAAGTAAACAGAAAAGTTAGAAAGATAAAAGTATATGACTGAAGATAAAAAATCTCTGATTGAATATCCATCAGAGTTTCCAATTAAAGTAATGGGTAAGGCTAATCCAGAATACCTGCCTGCAATCTTGCACATTGCCCGTCAATTTGATCCTACGTTCGATGAGAGCAAGGTCGAGCAACGACCTTCTAAAGATGGAAATTATTTAGGCATTACATTACCAATCACGGCCACTAGTCGAGAGCAGTTAGATGAGCTATATCGCACTTTATCTACTCATCCCTTAGTTAGCGTTGTTCTCTAAATTATCTGCATGCGTTTTTTAGTAAAAAATTTAGGGATAGCTGATTACGATTCAACCTATCAAGCGATGCGGGATTTTACGCAGCAACGAGATAGTGACACCCTGGATGAAATCTGGATTCTTGAGCATCCCCCAGTCTTTACTTTGGGCTTAGCGGGAGATGCGAGTAACTTACATTCTCCTAGCAATCAAATTCCATTGGTGCAGGTTGATCGTGGTGGTGAGATCACGTATCACGGACCTGGACAAATCGTGGTGTATTTATTGCTCGATTTGAGGCGTTTGGGTATTTTTGTAAAAGAGCTGGTCTCCCGAATCGAGCAGGCTTTGATTGATACATTGGCAGATTTTGGTATTCAGGCAGAAAGACATCCTGGTGCGCCTGGGATTTATATTGCGCAGGGGAGTTTAATAGAGGCAGGGTATCGAGGTGCTAAGATTGCCGCCCTGGGTCTCAAGGTCTCCAAGGGATGCTCCTATCATGGACTTGCCCTAAATGTATCTACCGATTTAACCGCTTTTGCCCGTATTCACCCATGTGGGTATGAGGGCTTAAGGACAGTGGATATGCAAACTCTTGGGATCAAGGACAATATAGACATTATTAGCCAAACCCTTTTAGGGCATTTGCAAAAGCAACTGATTTCATCATGACCACCAATAAGCCGGATCTCGATACCGCCGCTACTAGTAATAGTCGCCAAGACATTCATTACGATGCTTCACGTAAGCAGAAGTCGAGTGAAAAAACTGCACGTATTCCGATCAAGATCATTCCCTTGGATCAGGTGCTCAAAAAGCCCGATTGGATTCGAGTAAAAGCCGCCTCTGGAAATTCACGCTTTTCTGAGATTAAAAAGATTCTTCGTGAAAATGAGTTGGTCACAGTTTGCGAGGAGGCGAGTTGCCCTAATATTGGTGAGTGCTTTGGTAAAGGTACGGCTACCTTCATGATCATGGGCGATAAATGTACGCGTCGTTGCCCATTTTGTGATGTGGGCCATGGCAGGCCAGATCCCTTGGATACAAAAGAGCCAGGTAATTTAGCGCGCACGATTGCTGCCCTGAAATTAAATTATGTGGTGATTACTAGCGTAGATCGCGATGATTTACGTGACGGTGGCGCGATGCATTATGTGGATTGTATTTCTCAGTCACGCGATCTCTCCCCGAATACACGTATTGAAGTTTTGGTACCAGATTTTCGTGGCCGCTTAGATAAGGCTTTAGATATTTTTTCTGAGCATGCGCCACAAGGCTTGCCTGATGTCATGAATCACAATTTAGAAACCGTGCCGCGTTTGTATAAGCAGGCGCGTCCTGGCGCAGACTATGCACACTCCTTGAAATTGCTTAAAGATTTTAAAGAGCGCTTCCCACATATTCCAACTAAAAGTGGTTTGATGGTGGGATTGGGCGAGACGGATGAAGAGATCTTGGCGGTGATGCGTGATATGCGTGAGCACAATATCGACATGCTGACAATTGGTCAGTACCTAGCGCCTTCAGGTCACCACCTCCCAGTGCAACGCTATGTCCATCCAGATGTATTTAAGCAATTTGAGGAAGAGGCTTATGCGATGGGCTTCTCCCACGCTGCCGTGGGTGCGATGGTGCGCTCCAGCTACCATGCTGACGAGCAAGCACACAGTGCAGGTGTTATCTAAACCTATGCTTCAAAAGTTTGGCGTAGTTCTAGCACTTGTATTTCTACTTTCTGCTTGTAGTCCTAAATTAGATTGGCGGACTGTGCAGTCTCCTCAAGAGGGTTACAGCGCGCTCTTTCCTGGTAAGCCTGAAAAGATTGAGCGACGCCTTCCATATCAAAATCAAGAGATTCCACAAACCTTGGAAGCAGTGAAAATTGAGGATGATATTTATTCGGTGAGTGCGATTCGTTTGAGTCAAGAGCAAGCTAGCCTAGCGCCTAATTTATTAGAGCAGGTGCAAGGTAACTTATTTAGCCGCGCAAATGTCAACCAAGAAAGTGCTATCAGTGTTGATGCTCTTTATCGGACTGCAAATAAACAGCGCGCAGCTACTAAAGATTATTTTTTAGAATTTAAATCTTCTGGCAGGGTAGAGCAGTCAATGCGCGTTCGTTGGATTACCAGAATGACACCAGATAACGGAGCTTGGATTTATCAGGTTTCGGTTTTGCATACTGCACCAGCACGAGTGGATGCCAAAATGTTTTTCTCTGAAGAGGCGTACTCAAATTTCTTTGATGAGTTTCATCCGGAATAGTTTCCAGATGAAACAAAAATTCTGATTAAGACTTTTCTAGGGCAGCCACTTTAGCTTCGAGAGCCTCTAACTTTTCTCTAGTCTTGGCCAATACTTTAGATTGCAACTCAAACTCTTCGCGAGTCACCAAGTCCATTTTCTGAAAACCTTGATTCATCATGGCACGCACATTCTTTTCAATCTCTTGCGCTGGTGAATTACGAATAGCATCCCCAACCTTGTTTTGCATATCGCTAGCAATACGCTGGATTTGTTCTAGGATTTCGCCTGGTTTTTGCATATTGCTGCCCATCGTTCTGTTGAAAGTTGCTTAAAAGATACAGAAGATATTTTAAGTTGTGATGCCAAAAACAGGTAAAAAGGCTTTAAAACCCGAAAATGCACCAAAATACCCCTAAATGGTGCATAGATAGGCACTAAAAATGGGAATTTGCCTTATTTAGGGGAATTGTGACAAGTCTGTGGGTTTCCCAACATTCATGATCTCCCCATGCAATAAAGCATCTTTCCCTTTTTTCATGATCACTAAGGAGTTTTAAATGAAGACGATTCAAAAGACAGCAGTAACACTCGCAGTGTCCAGCTTGTTTTCTGCTGGAGCATTCGCCCAGGCAGCACCTGCAGCTCCAGAGGTGAGCCCAGTTACTGCAAACGTAACAGTAGTTAATAACTATGTTTATCGTGGATTGACGCAATCAAATTTTAAGCCTGCAATTCAAGGTGGTTTTGACTACGCTCATGAAAGCGGTTTCTATGTTGGTAACTGGAACTCATCCATTAGTTGGCTGGCAGATGGCTATGCAACATCTAAGGTTTCTGCCCCAGTTGAAATGGATTTTTACGCAGGATTTAAGAAGGAGTTAATTGCTGAAGGATTTGCAAGTGACATAGGTGTTTTGCAATACTATTACCCTGCTCAAGGCCTCCCTTCAATGACAATTGGTGGCTCAGCCGCCGCCAAGAATACGCTGATTGCTTCTGGCCGCCAGGCACTTGGTGTTAGTCCCAATACGACAGAGTTGTACGCAGCACAAAATTTCACATTTGGTCCTTTAACTGGCTTTGTGAAAGTTTCATATGCTGTTACACCATTGTTTGGCATCTATAACAGCGTTGGCTCTTATTACCCAGATTTGACAGCAAACTACGATACCGGTTTCTATGGCATCACAGCTAATGCACATTTGGGCTATCAAGCAATTCCGAATAGCTACAAAAATGCTGCTGGTAAATCGATGGACTTCTCTTATATGGACTGGAAGTTGGGAGTTACTAAGGACTTCGGCGGCGGCTTATCTGGTGCCCTTGCCTATGTTGCAACAACTGCGGCAACCGTTGGCGGCTCTTATATTTATGCTACTCCCCAATCAAAAAATCAAGGTGCTACACAGTACCTAGTTTCTCTCACTAAAACTTTCTAATTCTTTCCTCTGAACGGAGAAACATATGAAATTAATTACCGCAATCATCAAGCCCTTCAAGCTTGACGAAGTGCGCGAAGCTCTCTCGGAAGTGGGAGTTTCGGGCATTACCGTCACTGAAGTTAAAGGCTTTGGTCGTCAAAAGGGTCACACTGAGTTGTATCGCGGTGCTGAGTATGTAGTCGACTTTTTACCTAAAGTAAAAATTGAAGCTGCTGTTGAAGATGGCATCTTGGAGCGAGCGATTGAAGCAATTGAAAAATCTGCTCGTACTGGAAAAATTGGTGACGGTAAGATTTTTGTCTCCCCAGTTGAACACGTCATTCGCATTCGTACCGGTGAAACCGGCGCGTCAGCACTTTAAAGAGAGGTTCAAAATGTTAACTTGGATGAAACGACTCCTAGCTGGAAGCGCAATGGCCTTGGCTATTGGCGCGACTAGTGTGATGGTAGCTTCACCGGCTTTTGCTGATGAGGCTAAGCCAGTTGCTGCTGCGGCTGCAGCTGCAGTTGCTGCTGCTCCTGCATTGGTCCCAAATAAAGGTGATACAGCTTGGATACTAGTGTGTACAGCATTAGTAATCTTGATGACATTGCCTGGTTTGGCTTTGTTTTACGGTGGTTTAACACGTAGCAAAAATATTCTTTCTGTACTTGTACAGTGCATGTTTGTTTTTGCGTTGATCACAGTGTTGTGGTCCCTCTATGGATACAGCTTTGCATTTACCGAGGGTGGTGCATTCATTGGTGGATTCGATCGCTTGTTCTTAGCTGGTATTACTCCAGACTCAGTTGCCGCAACATTTAGTAAAGGCATTGTGATCCCTGAGTATGTATTTATGGCCTTCCAAGCTGCATTTGCAACCATTACTTGCTGCTTGATCGTTGGTTCATTTGCTGAGCGTGCTAAGTTTTCTGCAATCGTGTTGTTTATGGTTCTTTGGTTCACTTTCAGTTACTTACCAATCGCTCACATGGTTTGGTTCTGGCCTGGTCCTGATGACATCAAAGATGCTGCATCACTTGAGGCAATCACAGCTCGTGCTGGTTGGTTGTGGCAGAAGGGTGTTCTCGACTTTGCTGGTGGTACCGTTGTTCACATCAATGCTGCGATCGCAGGTTTGATGGGTTCATTCGTAATCGGTAAACGTTTGGGTTACGGCAAAGAAGCAATGAAGCCGCACAACTTAGTATTCGTGATGATTGGTGCTTCACTCTTGTGGTTCGGTTGGTTTGGCTTCAATGCTGGTTCTGCTCTCGAAGCAAACGGCAGTGCAGCCTTGGCATTCGTAAACACATTATTGGCAACCGCTGCAGCAGTCTTGAGCTGGTCAGTTGCTGAGTGGGCCCTTAAAGGTAAACCTTCCATGTTGGGTGGTGCATCTGGTTGCGTAGCAGGTTTAGTTGCGATTACTCCTGCTGCTGGTTTCGTTGGCCCAATGGGTGCCTTAGTTATCGGTGCAGCTGCTGGCGTTATCTGCTTGTGGGGTGTTTCTGGTCTCAAGAAGCTTTTGGGTTCAGATGACAGCCTAGACGTATTTGGTGTGCACGGCGTTGGTGGTATTTTGGGCGCTTTGTTAACTGGTGTGTTTGCAGATCCAGCATTAGGCGGAACAGGTATTTGGGATTATGTAGCGAATGCTGCAGCCCCTGATTACTCTATCGCTAGCCAGTTGTGGATTCAGAGCCAAGGTGTCATCGTTACTCTAATTTGGTCTGGCGTGGTTTCTTATATCGCCTTCAAATTGGTTGATATGGTGGTTGGCCTGCGCGTTAAGGAAGATGAAGAGCGCGAAGGTTTGGATATTAGCTCCCACGGTGAGTCCGCTTACGAGTCTTAATCAGCTGTTTTACCCCTCACTGGGCGGCTTTAGTTAGCTGCCCGGTTTTTAAGCGCGGAATCCTCGGATTCCGCGTCTTTCTTTTAAAAAATCTTACAATGGTGAGATGGTTCCACATCTCATCACCGCCCTTAGCGGCCCTCTTCTCGATCTCGAGTCGAAAGTATTAGAAGCAACTCCAACGATTGAGCGCTGGTTCAGGCTCGAGTGGCAAGAGCATACTCCGCCGTTTTACTGCTCAGTTGACTTGCGTAACGCAGGCTTTAAGCTTGCACCAGTTGATACCAACCTCTTCCCAGGCGGTTTTAACAATCTCTCGCCCCAAATGTTGCCTTTAGCAGTTCAGGCGGCAATGGCAGCAATCGAGAAGATTTGTCCTGAGGCCAAAAATTTACTATTGATACCTGAGAGACACACTCGTAACACTTTCTATTTACAGAATATTGCGCGTTTATCTTCGATCTTGCGTCAAGCGGGTCTTAATGTCCGCCTAGGCACTTTGTCTGATGAAATTAAAAAGCCGACTTGGATTGATTTGCCTGATGGCAATCGTCTCTTGATGGAGCCTTTGTC